>JBDTTW010000289.1:0-4283 GCA_039930405.1 bacterium | reverse complement strand
GGAGATCTTAAGCAATACCTTTGGCGTGCTGGTTTACCAGGAACAGATCATGCAGTTAGCGCAGAAGCTCGCCGGCTACACCTTAAGCGAGGCGGACCTGATGCGCCGGGCGATGGGCAAGAAGAAGCGCGAGGAGATGGCGCTGCACCAGGAGAAATTCGTCAACGGCGCCGTCGAGCGCGGCATCAAGAAAGAGAAGGCGGAAAAGATCTTTTCATTGATGGACAAGTTTTCCGACTATGGCTTTCCGCGCAGCCATGCAGTCGCCTATGCCTATCTGGCATTTCAGACTGCATATTTGAAAGCCCACTTTCCGGAACACTTCTACGCTGCAGTGTTGTCGAGTGAAGCCCAGGACGCGGCGAAGGTTTTCAAGTACTCAAAAGAGCTCAGGACACAGGGCATCATGCTGTTGCCGCCGGACGTCAACGAGAGCTTCTCCGGATTCACTCCCCTCAGCGGCGCGATCCGCTACGGCTTGGCCGCAATTAAGGGTCTGGGGCAATCGACGGTAAACGCGATCATCGAAGCTCGTAACGCCGGACCGTTCAAATCATTTTTTGATTTCGCTGAACGCATGGACCAGGGGAGTATGAACAAGCGGGTTCTGGAAGGCTTGGTGGGCGGCGGCGCCTTCGACTCTTTGAAACCGGAGATGCGCGAACTCCACGACTGGCGCGGCGCCCTGGCGAGTTCCATAGATGCGGCGCTGGCCTGTGCGCAACGGGCGAAGCGCGAACGCATCCACGGCCAGAGTGGTCTCTTTGCTTCGGTGTCCGCTGACTCGGGCCCGGTTGAGCAGGTGGCGCCGGCCGCAACTCCCTGGACTCGTTCGCAACTTTTGTTGGCAGAGAAAGCGGCACTCGGCTTTTACGTCACCAGTCATCCACTTGCGGGGTATGCAGATGCCTTGCAAGCCTCGAAGGCGCTCAAGTCAATTGACTTGCTTACCATGTCCAGCGGTTCGCGAGTGACTGTCGGCGGAATTATCGGTGACTTGCAGCCGCGAACCACCAAGAAGGGCGATCGCTTTGCGCTGCTGCGGCTTGAGGACGAAGGCGGCGGTACCAAGTGCGTTCTGTGGCCGGAAATGTACCGGAAGTTTTCCGTCCTGGTAAGAAACGATCTCGCGGCCTTAGTGACTGGCCGGTTGGAAATCAGTGAAGACAGTCCGCCCTCGATTATTGTCGATCAAGTCCAAAGTCTGGATGAGATGCTGAAAGCCAGGGAGCTGATGGTTCTGAGACTTCCCAACCCCGACAATCCAGCACAGGTGTTTGACGGCATTCTGCATCTGATTAACACTCATCCCGGGACTTGCGACATTGCTCTGGAAGCGTCGCTTGACGATGGTTTGCTGGTCCGTATTAAAGTGAATTCGTCGTTACGACTTGAACGAAGTGAGAAACTGGAAACGGCGTTAAGGCAAATGGGTTGCGGACTCAAGGTTGAAAGAATGGCTTTCGCAGATGTCCGATAAGCTTCAGCTTGTGTGGATTCAATTTGGAAGTCAACATAACATCGGTTGTGACTTCGCCCCAGCGGGGCGAGATGTTTATAGCCCGATGCTCCTGTTCTTTGCTCCTTAGCTCCGGAAGAGCGCAACGGGTTTGGCGGCTAGGCCCTGACTTTGTCGCCGGTTTCGCTCCTACCGGAGCGAGAGCATTTTGAGGTTCGTTCGTTGCTATAAACATCTCGCTCCGCTGGAGCGAAAGGCAATTTGACCGTTGGACTTTCGAAGCGCCGCGACGTATTCGACTTATCCGAGATTTGCAAATCAATTGACGCGCAAGAAAAAGCACGTGGCTAAATCCAAAAAGAAACAAGAGACCGCCGCAGAAGTGGCGCCCGCAGTGACCGAGACCACGACCGCGTTTGCGCGGGTGCAGTTGGCGCGTCATCCGGATCGACCTTACACGCTCGACTTCATTGAGAGACTGTTCGATGAATTCGTCGAGTTGCATGGCGATCGAAGGTTCGCGGATGACCCGGCGATCATTTGCGGCTCGGCAAGATTTCATGGCTTGCCGATTGTTGTTGTCGGTCATCAAAAAGGCCGCGACACAAAACAACGCAGCTATCGAAATTTTGGCATGCCCAAGCCTGAAGGCTATCGCAAGGCTCTGCGCGTGATGAAGCTCGCCGAAAAATTTGGCCGGCCAATCTTCTCATTGATTGATACCCCCGGCGCTTATCCGGGAATTGATGCTGAAGAACGAGGGCAGGCCGAGGCCATCGCTTTCAACCTCCGCGAGATGGCCAAGTTGAAAGTACCAGTGATTGTTACCGTGATCGGGGAAGGTGGTTCGGGCGGAGCATTAGCGATTGGCGTTGGCGACCAGGTGATGATGTTAGAGAACTCGATCTATTCGGTGATTTCGCCGGAAGGCTGTGCGGCAATTCTTTGGAAAGATGCAAAGCTCGCGGACCAGGCGGCAACGGGTTTGCGGCTGACGGCGCAGGATCTATTCGCGGAAAACATTATCGATAAGATTATTAAAGAACCCCCCGGCGGGGCACACAACGATTACGATCAGGCGGCGCGTTACCTCGACGCAGCCCTGAGCGAGCGCCTGGCGGAAGCGGTTAGTTGTAGTCAGGAAGAAAGATTAACGAGACGTTACCAAAAGTTGCGCGCGTTCGGCCGCTGGGGCACGGCTTAGTTCTGCTCACTTCCATACAGGCTCACAACAAAGTTTTTACCCACCCTACTTTTGGTTCGTAACAACGTTTATTTTGTCGAGTACGGCACGCAGGCCATGGGCTAACTTCAGAGCATCGTCATTAGCCCAAAAATGCATGAAGAACAGCCGCGGCGACTCAGTTAGCATATGGCTGTGGAGCGCAGTCACTGCGATTCCATTGTCCCGTGCTGCCTTGATGACTGGATTAACCTCGCTTGCAATGAGAACGAAGTCGCCAGTAATTGCGGCTTTGCTTTCACCAGTCGGCTGAAAATTTATTGCCTGGGCCACGCCCATAACCGGCGGAATCTCCATGTCGTTGTCCGTAATCTTTTCAGCTCGTGGAATCGAGAATTGATATACACCGCTGTTAAGCTTGCCACTCTGGCCCATGATTTGATCGATTTGCTTCGTGTCAATTCCGAGCGCCTGACTCTGATTACCGGCAGCAGGCGCGGCGAAAGGAGTCTTACTAAGGGCGAGAGCGTCATGAATTGTTTTGGCAATCTTCACTGCGTCGCCCATTGCGCTGATGTGCATGTACATGACGCGAGGCGATTCATGAAGGACGTGGTTATGTAGGGCGGTCTGTTCGACTCCGCCTTCCTGAAGCTTGGTCAGCACCGGCATAACCTCATCCTCCGTGAGCACGAGATCGCCCATCACCATTGTGGTGCCTCCTGCTTTCTTGAAAGCAACCCATGACCCGAGTGCCAGTGACGCCTTAACAGGAACGCCATCAACAGTGACCCGTAAATCGCTGCGGGGAAAGCTTACCTTGTACACGTCCCCCGGCTGTACTGTGCCGGCCTTGCCCAAAGCCTGCTCCACCGCCTTCCAATCCGTCGCAACAGCTTTAGTGCTGTTCATTTGTGGCATCTCGTTAAGCGGCGCCGACGAAGCTACCACCACAACGAGCGCGGTGACTACAAAGGCGACAACGCTGAGACCAACATTTCGCGTTTTGCGTGCAAGAGATAACCGGATTAATGCTGAGCGCAGTATGATTTTATCGCTTTTCATTTTCACGCCTGCCTTTCTTGTGTTTCTCTGCTGGGACTCAATTGAGAGTTTGTGCTTTCTTTATGCCTCATAAACGAGCGCAGCTCGATCTGCTAAATCGTAATCGTGATTGCGTTAACAAAGAAACCTGCGGCGGATCAATTCTCGCGTAACGTATGAACAGTGTTTCTCGCGCAATGAGCCGCTTTCGTATCGCGTGGGTAAAAACTGGAAGGCAACGCCAAGACGTGATTGTACTGCCTAAAAGGTGAATTCGGGAGGGTGAGCTTCCATGCATTTCATGATGGCGCTCAGGTGTCCCTTGGGCTTCCTCTGGCTGTTCATTGGGTTGAGTTGATAGACCGCACGATCATAAAAATAATCGAACTCTGACAACTCAGGTGAAAGGACTTGTTGCGGACAGCTCAGAGTGCGCTTCTGACAATTCCTTCTCTAACGACTTTTTGTGCGGAGTCGACTCACGTCAATTCCTCAGTCATTGACTCACGTCAATTCCTCAGTCATCTTATCGACGATACGTAATGAGAGCGCCGCGATCGTGAGCGAGGGATTTACGCCGAGCGCGGTGGGAATAAT
>JBDTTW010000288.1:0-5469 GCA_039930405.1 bacterium | reverse complement strand
GCGCCGGATACTAACAAGAACAAGTAAACAGTGACAAGTGATCGGTGATGAGGATTGGCATTCCCACCTTCACGATCAGTACCGGTGGAGCCAACCCGCTTAAAAAGATACAATGAATTTCGCTCGTCACTTTTCACTTTTCACTTGTCACGGCTTCTAATGATCTACCGCTCATTGTTGCGACCGATACTCTTTCGCCTGCCGGCCGAGACAGCCCACGAACTGGCGCTCACTTCCCTATCTTTTAGTTCGACACTAACCAAAAGAATAATCGGTGATCGTTACCGGCGCAGTCCCTTCGGCAAGTTGCGCCGGTTTGGCTTAACTTTCGACAACCCGGTGGGACTGGCCGCCGGTTTTGATAAGGATGGTGTTGCACTTTCAAGCCTGGCGGCGCTCGGGTTTGGTTTCATTGAGGCAGGAACGGTTACGTATCATCCGCAACCGGGAAACGAGCGACCGCGTTTGTTCCGCTTGCCGTTGGACCAAGCCCTGATCAACCGCGCCGGTTTCAATAACCAGGGCGCAGCCAAGTTCGTCAAACGAGTGGCAGAGAATAAACCCGATTGCGTTCTTGGCGTCAGCATCGGGAAGAGTAAGGTGGTCGATCTCGAAAACGCGGTTGCTGATTACCTAAAAAGCTTTGCGCTGGTCTATCCCATCGCCGATTACGTTGCCGTGAATGTCAGTTCGCCCAACACCGCTCGCTTGCGGGAACTGCAGCAGGCTGATCAGTTGCAGGCGTTGCTGGAAGCGCTGCAAACGCTCAACGACAAACTCGCAATCAAAACCGGTCGCTCGGGGTTGTTACCATTGTTAGTAAAGCTTTCGCCTGACCTCGAAAAGGATGAACTTGAACAAGTGGTCGCAGTTGCGCAGCGTCATCAAGTCGCCGGCTTAATCGCGACCAACACGACCACCAAACGCGCCGGACTGCGAACAAACGCTGACAAAGTTAAGTCATGCGGCGAAGGTGGTCTTAGCGGCGCACCGTTGCGTCCCGTCGCCGCGAAAGCGATTGCCACGCTCTATAACCTGACACGTGGTACGCTGCCTATCATCGGTGTGGGTGGCATTTTTGATGCGAACGATGCCTGGGAGTTAATTGCCGCGGGCGCAAGCCTGATTCAGGTGTACACGGGTTTCATCTATGAAGGGCCAGCGATTGCGAAGGACATTAACGAGGGACTGCGGCGCATTATCTCGAGCGAGGGCTTTGTTTCATTCGACGAAGCAGTGGGGTGTCGCGCAGCGGACTATGCTGACTAAGAGTGTGCGAAGATAGATTATGAAGGTTGTGCAAAACAAATTAATCGTTGCCCTTGATGTCGAAACAACGGACGCAGCGCGCCGGTTGGTGGCTTCACTGCGAGGTATCGCAGGCATGTTCAAGATCGGTTCGCAGTTGTTTACAGGAGCTGGTCCCGACTTTGTAAAAGAGATCATAAAGGCCGGCGACAAGATTTTTCTCGATTTGAAATTTCACGATATCCCAAACACAGTTGCCGCCGCCGGCGTCGAAGCCACGCGTCTCGGCGTTTCGATGTTTAATGTTCATGCCGTTGGCGGCCGCGCAATGATGCGTCGCACGGCGGAAGCAGTGGCTGAATGTGCAGCCGCCGAAGGACGCGCCCGTCCGGCAATTCTGGGCGTGACGGTGTTGACCAGCAGCGACGACGCCACTCTTCGCGAGATTGGCGTGCGAGAGAAAGCCGATGAAATAGTCCCACGCCTGGCACAACTCACGGCGGACAGCGGCCTGGATGGCGTGGTCGCTTCGGCGCGCGAAGTATCGCTGGTCCGAACTGCGGTCACGAAACCAGGATTCATTGTTGTTACTCCCGGCGTACGGCCGGCGGGTGCCAGCCAGGACGATCAGGCGCGCGTGATGTCACCGCGTGAAGCAATCGCGGCGGGCGCGGACTATCTGGTGGTAGGCCGGCCAATCATCGCGGCCACTGATCCGGCCCGCGCGGCACAACTGATTCTTGATGAAATGCAGAGCAGCGCTGCGGGCAGCAGTTATTGAATGATAGGAACTGCGGAGTTTTAGGCGCGTTTAAGTTACACGGGATCCCCATGATTGCCGATTGGCAATTGCCGATTTCCGATTTCCGATTGGTGTCCAGCGATCGGGCCAATTGGCAATCGGCAATCGAAAATTGGCAATGGCGAACGGTCTGGCGCATTTGCTCTCGCCGAGTTTTGAATTATGATTCAGGGAGTGAACCAAAGGTTGAAACCGCCCGCTATTTTTAGTTCGTTTGTTCTGCTGGCAATCCTGGCTGTTTCATCTTGCAGTCAGGTCGTAAGCGGCCAGGGCTCTCAGCCTTTTTCTCCCGCTCCTTATCGCGTGGGCGAACGCCTCACCTATAACGTCTCCTTTTCAAACTTCATCAGCGCGGCTCATATCGAATTGCTGGTCGCCGCTCGCGGAAATTTCTTTGGCCGCGAGGCGATCCAACTAAAAGGACACATCGAAACTACGGGAATGGTCAACGCCGCGCTGTTCGCGCTGAACAACGACTACATCACCTACGTTGATCCCGCCAGCGGGACGCCCTTTCGTGGCCAGCAAATCCTGCGTGCTGCTTCGCGGACGTTTGATACCTCGGCTGACTTTAATCAGCCCGCGGGCGTCGCTGCGCTCCCCGAAAAACGAACTGGAGAATTTCCTGGCACCTACGATTTTCTATCGGTGATTTACCGCGTCAGGGCTTTGCCGCTCAGTCAAAACTCGACCTACTTCATGACCGTGCGCGACGGGAATGACTCTTACGACCTGCAGGTCAGCGTCATGGGAAAAGTGGCGATCAAGACAAACGTTGGATCTTTCGATACGATCGTTTCCCGTCTGCGAATCGGAAACAACTCGCAATTTAACAAGTATGACGTCAGGGTTTACTTCAGCGACGATCAACGGCATGTGCCCGTTTTAATAATTGTGCATCATCCCGCGGGAGACATTCACGCTGAATTGGCTGGATCGGAATTTGTCGCAACGCCGCCTGTGCCACCAGCGCCTGGTCCAACGCCGATAGCGATTACTCCGGTAACGGATCCCCAACGGATAATCACGCCGCCGGGAGGAAATGACAGGCCTCCCGCGCGCAGTGCTGATTCGTCAGCCGACGATTCCAGCGCGCTGCCAGAACTGCCGTTCAAAATTGGCGAACAGTTAAACTACCAGGTCTTTCTCCCCAACATCGCCTTACCCGCTGCCGCTGCAAATTTTCAAGTGCGGGCGCGCTCGAAATATTTCGATCACGATGGTTTGTTGTTTACGTTGAGCGCCCAAACCAGCAACGCGCTTCAAAGCTTGTTCGTCGCTAACGATGTGGTCACTTCTTATGTCGATCCCAAAACGCTACTTCCCTTTCATACGGAATTTAGTCTGAACGAAGGGCGGCGTCGTTTCGCAAGCAAACTCGCAATCAATCAGGACTACGGCTCGGCAGTTTCAGAAAAAGGCGATCGGATTGAGATTCCGGTCGGGACGCATGACTACCTGTCATTCTTCTATGCCCTGCGCACATTCAATCTGGTGCCGCCGCGACGCAGCGCCATCTCAATTCTGGTCAACAACAAACCGAAGACGCTTTTCATTAGTGCGATACGAAAAGAAAACGTTCAGATAGGTTCGCAAACCATCCCGGCAATTCAAATTTCCCTGACCACTGATGATGCGGAAAGCGACAAATACCAACTGCGGGCCTGGATCAGCGACGATTCGCGCCGTTTGCCGTTACGTTTGACGGCAGTGACTCAACTGGGCCCAATCCGCGCCGACTTAGCAATTATCCCGGTTACCAGGCAATAAAAGTCAGTTTTTGCAGCGGGGTGCCGCAGACCGTCCTAATGAAATTGAAAACTGTTTTCAATTAGCTTATACTGCGGCTAGCTGGTTTCCCCTTGAGTCCCCCGCACCTCGGTGCCAGCCAGAATGCTCGGAAAGTTAATACCTAAATGCTTAATTCTTTCATTATCGTTTTGCGCGAAGGCTTTGAATCTTTTTTGCTGGTCGCGGTCATCCTTTCCTACGTAAAAAAATCAGGCGCCAAATGGCTTACCACCGCCGTGTACGCCGCAATCGTGGCGGGACTCTCCGTCAGCGCGGGCCTTGGCTACCTGCTCTCTGCCGGCGTTGATGAATCCCGGTTGGAGCGTCTGTTCGGCGCGACTGCCGGCGCCTACATTGGCCAGTTTCTCGGAAACGAATCGCTGCGCGAAGGCGTGCTCGGCGTGGTTGCTATCGTCATGGTCGGCACACTCGTCATTCACATGTGGCGGACGGGACCAAAGCTGCGAGAGCGAATGAACCAACGGCTGGGCCAGGTGTCATCGCGAACTTCAAAACTGGCGGCGGTGGGTGGCGTGTTTCTTTTTACGTTTCTGATGATCACGCGTGAAGGAATGGAAACGGCGTTGATGTTGATGCAGGTTCGCGAACAACTGCTCACCGGCGCGCTGTTAGGTCTCTGCGCCGCCGGTCTGTTTGCCTGGGGTTGGGCACGGTTTGCTCATCTGATCAATGTTCGCAGGTTCTTCCAGGTCACGGGAATTTTTCTGCTGCTCTTCATGATCCAGGTCGCCATTTATTCTTTCCATGAATTTTCAGAAGCGGGACTGCTGCCAAACAGCGAAGTGCTGCATGTCGCGACCGAAAAGTTTTCCCCGGATGGAATCTATGGGAAGTGGTTTTCGCTGGCGATGGTTTCGTTCTGCGCCCTGTGGCTATTGATCGGATGGGTGAAGGATCGCTTGCGACCCTCGCGACAGATCCCGCCCATGCGACTGACGCAAGCATAGATCATTTCGACGTCTGAAACTGTTTCGCCAGCTCGCGTTTCAGCAGCTTTCCGGTTGGTCCCTTAGGAATACTCGCCACTATCCGAATTGTTTTGGGGCTCTTGTAGTCGGCCAGATGTTCGCGACAGTAAGCAACTAGTTCTTCTTCACTAGCCGCCTTACCTTCTTTAAGCACCACGAACGCCGCCACATCTTCGCCGTAAAGCGGATCCGGCACGCCAATCGTAGCCGCCGCTGCCACAGCCGGATGTTGGTAAAGTACCTCGTCGATTTCTCGCGGGTAAATGTTCTCGCCGCCACGAATGATCATGTCGCTTTTGCGATCGACGATGTAGAAAAACCCGTCCTGGTCGCGATAGCCGATGTCGCCCGTATGAAACCAGCCGTTACGGAACGCCACGGCCGTAGCTTCTTCGTTGCGGTAGTAGCCTTTCAAAATATTTTCGCCGCGCATAACGATTTCGCCGAGTTCACCGTCGGGCATTTCGTTGTCCTCCTCGTCAACCACGCGCATTTCATTGCCAATTGGGATGCCGCAGGAACCAGCCCGGCGCCTTTCATCAGGCGGGTTAAAAGTCGAGCGGCAAGTTGACTCGGAAAGCCCATAGCCCTCGATGACCAGACATTTGAACGTCTGTTCGAAACGCTGCATCACTTCCG
>JBDTTW010000287.1:0-4794 GCA_039930405.1 bacterium | reverse complement strand
TTGTTGCTGTCCAGCTTTTGCCTACTCAGAAAAAGGAAAACTTCTTCCAGCAGCGCCCAATACTTTCCGGCTTCGGCGGCGGCTTCGTCGTAATTCAGGTGTGAAGTCTGCAACTCGGCGTTAGCCAGGTGACTTTCGGCGAGTGCAAGGGTCAAACGCACATGTTCTTTGGTGTCTTTTTCTGCCTCGAGCTGTACGCGATCCTGGCGCGTAACGATTTTCAATGGAGGCGGAGTTGGTTGTTCCTGCGCCCGCACTTCCGGAACGCACATCAGGGCCGCGGTTGCACAAAGAACCGTCAGAAGCGAAATTCCCAACCGCGAAGTTCCCGTAGGTTTCATTTTGCTCGTTTCAATTCGACCAAACAGTCAGGGCTTGCTGGTTCTTCCCGATTTTCCTTTGGCCCCTTCGCCTAGTTTTATCTGCCGCTGCAAAGATGGCAGGCGTAGCTTTACCTTCTCGATCTCCAGTTGGTTAGCCTTTTGATCGGCATGAGCAAGAAACGTGTCGTACGCCGCTAATGCTTGTTCGTATTCTCCAAGATTATCGTGTGCCGTGGCAATGAAATAATAAGCAATAGCCAAATCAGGTTTGCTTTGCAGGAGCCATTCGTATTCGACGCGCGCCTCAGGAAATTGTTTTAGCTCGTAGAGGGCGGTCGCCAGATTTGCGTGCGCCGCATAATTTCCGGGGGCGGTCACGACGACTTTTTTTAGCACTACAACTGCTTCCGCAAAGCGGCGGGCCCGCACCAGGGCCGAGCTGTAACCAGTTGCAAAATCAGCGTTCGCCGGCTGAAGCTCAAGCGCGCGCCGGTAGAAGCTAAGCGACCTTGCCGGATCATCTGTGCGGTACGAGGCGCCGAGGCGCGCGAGCAGCATCCCGTTGTCCGGGTTTTTCTTGAGCAGTTTTTCAAGCGCTGCGCGGGCCCGGACTGGATCGTCGCTGTTCGCGAGTTTGATTTCCTCTTCGGTGCCAATCACGTTTCCGGAATTAGCAGCAGCAGGATCCGCTAAGCCCGCAGCTTTTGCTACACGAATCGCGTCGTCTTGTCTGCCGGCACTCTCGTAAGTGGCGGCGAGCCGGGACATCTTCTGCTTGTCACCAGGGGCGAGAAGTTCGGCGGCTTTCAGATCTTCTATGGCTGACTGGTGTTCTGCAACGCGCACGGCGGCGCGCGTAAGGAGTGCATCAAAATTTTGCGGTTCGAGTTCAAGAACGTGACTCAGACTGGCGAGCGCAGCCCGGTTGTCGCCAGTGCCACGTTCCGCAAGCGCACGTACAAACCAAATAGCGGCGCCCGCGTCGCTTTCAGCGGTCAGTCGCGTCGCTAGCTGTAACGCTTCTTTCGGATCATTGGCACTGAGGCGAACACTAGCCAGTGCGCGGGTCGCGAGCAGGTCGTGCGAATCGAGTCGTATCGCTTCGCGCAAAAGAGGTTCGGCATCTTTGTCGCGATTGAGCCGAACTAAAAGCACTCCCAAACTGGAATAAGGCAGGGACCAGTTCGTCCTCAATTCTATGGCGCGCCGAAAACTCGCTTCCGCCTCAGCCGAACGTCCCAGCGCCACCAGAACATTCGCTCGTTGAAATTCTGCTTCGGGAAACTCGGGTCGTACTTTGATTGCTTCTTCATAGTACGCGAGCGCGCGTTCGTAGTCTTCTATTTTTTCGGCGGCATCCTGCAGCGAGTCGGCGCGTGCGTGGGCGTTTTGACCTTGCTCAAACAACTTCACTGGATCGGCACCCGCGTCACTAAAAGCATCAGCGGTCTGGGCGGCTAGCGGATGGACCAGCGCGCCAGCCAGGCAAAGTGCGATGACCGTCAGCGCCACTGTTCGAACCCGCAATGGATTTAAGATAATCGGACGAACGATCATGAAATACTTCGCAACCAGGAAAGAAACAAACTGAGGAGGACCACATCTTATCATTTCAAAACAGGCCGCGTCCAAAAAGGGCGGGCGCTCTTTTGGATGCTGGTTGCGGTGATTTGATGCATGCGATAACATTATTTTTCGTAATCCCATTGGCCAATCAAACAGAAGGATACGCTGCCGGTGCACGTGTCTCTTCGCGGAGAACACACTATTGTGAGCACGTCCCTGCCGAACAAAGACCACCAGGAGGCCGCAGTTCAAATCGACGATGGTGAGTCGAGTTTGGCCAAGGAACCACGCTTGCGCGAAATCTTTCGCGAAATGGGTTCAGCGATTATCGCTTTCTCAGGCGGCGTTGATAGTAGCTACGTAGCTTTGGTTGCAACTAGCGAGCTGGGCGCAAACGCGCTGTGCGTCACAGGTGATTCGGCGAGCTTGCCTTCACTGCAGCGGCAAACAATCCAGGACCTGGCGAAACAGTTTGGCTTTAATCACGAAGTGATTAAGACGGACGAGCTGGATGATTCTAATTACACCGCCAACAACGCCAACCGCTGTTACTTTTGTAAGGACGAGCTGTACACCAGGTTGGCGGAACTGGCCCGCACGCGACAAGTCCCATTCATAGTGGACGGTTCGACCTGCGATGATCTCGACGATTATCGTCCGGGCCGGCTTGCTGCGTCCGAGCACCAGGTTCGCAGTCCCCTTATAGAAGCACACATGAGTAAAGCTGACGTGCGGCTGCTGAGTAACAAAGCTGGCTTGCCCACCTGGGATCAGCCAGCCAGTCCGTGTTTGTCGTCGAGGATTGCCTATGGCCTGCCAGTCACAATTGCCCGTTTGACGGAAGTGGATCGAGGTGAACAGGTTCTTCGCGAATTGGGTTTTAAGGAATTTCGAGTCAGACATCACGACAATCTCGTGCGTCTTGAGATTGCACGCGCTGAAATGGAACACGCCCTCAGCTTGCCAGTCGTAGACGAGTTGGCGCGCCGCTTTCGCGAGCTCGGGTTTAGATATGTAACGCTCGATCTTAACGGCTACCGCAGTGGTGCAATGAACGAAGCGCTGACTGGAGACGTTGAGAAGTTTTCCTGAGAACTGGCTTGGCGAAACGAGAGCAACGTTCCGGGGAATTAAATTCTACCGACATTTGGGAGATGGACCATGGTGAGTATGCAAAACACAGTGTATGTCGACGACATCCGCGAGATTAAAGAAGAGAACCCCTTTGAGTCGATGATGTCACGATTCGATCGAGCGGCGCAGTTGCTCAACCTGGATCCCGATTTGTACGCCGTCATGCGCGTGCCGAATCGCGAACTCAAAGTTTACATACCGACCAGAATGGACTCGGGTCGTATTCAGGTTTTCGAGGGCTATCGAGTGCAACATAACTTTGCCCGAGGCCCAGCCAAGGGCGGCATACGATATTCGCCGGACGTCAATCTGGATGAAGTGCGCGCTCTTGCTGCCTGGATGACCTGGAAATGCGCGGTTGTCAATGTACCGTTCGGCGGAGCGAAAGGCGGCATCATCTGCGATCCGCAGCAGATGTCAATTGGCGAGTTGGAGCGCATGACTCGGCGTTACGCGTCGGAACTGCTGGATTTTATTGGGCCCGAAAAAGACGTACCAGCGCCGGACATGAATACGAACGAACAGACGATGGCGTGGATTATGGACACTTACTCCATGCACGCCCGGCACACCGTCACCGCCGTCGTCACCGGCAAGCCGATCGATCTTGGCGGCTCGTCTGGCCGGCGGGAAGCGACGGGGCGCGGGATCCTTTTTGTTATCAACGAAGCGGTGAAGAAATTTGGGATGACTCCCGCTGAAACCCGCGTGGTGGTCCAGGGATCCGGAAACGTCGGTGGGATCGGTGCACGCTTACTGCACGATGCAGGTTACAAAGTCGTCGCGATTTCGGACATACACGGTGGCATCTACAATCCGGCGGGCATCGATATTCCTGCCGCCTTAAAACATCTTTACGCCACGCGTTCATTTGAGGCTTACGCAGGCGTCGAGCGTGTTTCGAACAGCGAACTGTTGGAACTGGAATGCGACGTGCTTGTTCCCGCCGCGACTGAGAACCAGATCACTTCTCAAAACGCTGACCGGATCAAGTGTAAGGTGTTGGCGGAAGGGGCCAATGGGCCGACAACGGCGGCCGCTGACCAGGTCTTACATGAAAAGGGAATCTTTGTAATTCCCGATATTTTGGCAAACGCCGGCGGCGTTACGGTTTCTTACTTTGAATGGGTTCAGGACAGGATGGGTTATTTCTGGCGCGAGGACGTCGTGAATCAGCGACTGCAGGAAACTATGGTCGCGAGTTTTAACGATCTGTGCCGTTACGCCGACGCTCACTCGGTGGATACCCGGACCGCGGCGTACATGTTAGCCATTGATAGAGTGGCCTATGATACCCGGATGCGCGGCATCTATGCGTGACGGAAAAAACATAAAGAAATTGGGCATAAGTCATCAAAATGTCTTGATTTCCCCCAAAAGGTAGAGTATGGTCTGGCAGGTTTTGTGCTCGCACTAATATAGTGATTTTCTGAATTTTGGGCAGGCGTTTGCAGTCTACATCGTCAGCCTAAACTGCCCTTTTCACAATGTGGTGCTTGGATTTCTTGGTGGCGAATAGGGAAATACAAGGCGCCGGAGCCTTCTGCGACGTGCGGACAGGTGATTCCTGGTGCTGGTCCTATTTGACAATTGGTGGTTGCGCCATGTAGGCAGGACGGCCGAGCTAGCTGGGCCATCTGCTTGATGTTGGCATAAACGGGAAGATTTAATTACTCATTTCGCAGGAGGATTGCGATGAGACTCGCAACAAGGGCGCTTATTGCAGCGCTCGCAACGTTGGTCTTGTGTGCCGCAGTAGCGGCGCAGACAT
>JBDTTW010000286.1:0-1820 GCA_039930405.1 bacterium | reverse complement strand
TCAGCGCGTTGGCGCCCGGCTTTGATTGGCCGGCTTACTTAAGCAGTATGGGCGTCCCAGCCAAAGCCGACGTCAACGTCGCGACGCCGGATTTTTTTAAGGCAATGAATTCGCAACTGACTTCCGTGCCTTTGGCGGATTGGCAGACCTACCTGCGCTGGCATTTGATCAATAACACTGCGGCGGCTTTGTCGGCGAAGTTTGTTGACGAGGATTTCAACTTCAAAGGCAAGGTCCTGCAAGGTTCAACTGAAAATCTGCCACGCTGGAAACGTTGTGTCGGCGGCACCGATCGCGTGTTGGGCGAAGCGCTCGGCGAAGTTTACGTCAAGAAAGCGTTCCCGCCGGCAGCCAAGGCGCACGCCCTGGAAATGGTGCGTAACCTTGAGGCGGCTCTGAAAAGTGATCTCAGCACGCTGAGCTGGATGGGCGACGCCACGCGCAAGCAGGCCATCGTCAAGCTCGAAGCATTTCTGAATAAGATTGGTTACCCCGACAAGTGGCGCGACTACTCGTCGATGCAAATTGATCGCGGTTCCTATGTCGCCAACCGTTTCCGCGCCAATGCCTTTGATAAGCGCCGCGACTTTAATAAGGTTGGTAAGCCGGTTGATAAGACCGAGTGGGGGATGTCGCCGCCAACCGTAAACGCTTATTACAACCCGCAGATTAATGAGATCGTTTTTCCAGCGGGAATCTTGCAGCCGCCTTACTTCGATGCCGAAGCGGACGACGCGCTCAACTACGGCGGTATGGGTTCGGTTATTGGCCATGAAATGACACATGGTTTTGACGACCAAGGCCGGCAGTTTGATTCAACCGGCAATCTTTTTAACTGGTGGACCGACGCGGATCTCAAGGCGTTCACGGAACGCGCGCAGTGCGTCATCGATCAGTTCAATGGTTTTGAAGTCGAAAAAGGATTGAACGAAAATGGCAAGCTGGTGGTCGGAGAATCAATTGCTGACCTCGGCGGTCTGGTCGTCGCCTATGCCGCTTTCCAGAAAGCAATGACAGGCAAGCCGCGGGTGACGATCGACGGCTTCACGCCGGAGCAGCGATTCTTCCTCGGCTATGCGCGCGGTTGGGCGACCAGCACGCGGCCTGAGTTTGCCCGTTTGCTGGTTAACGTCGATCCGCATCCGTTGGCAAAATTCCGCGTGAATGGTCCAATCTCAAACATGCCGCAATTTGCGGCAGCATTCCAATGCAAGACCGGGGACGCCATGGTACGCGCGGACAAAGATCGCTGTCAGATCTGGTAAGACTGGAAAAGTCCCAGATCATGCTCGAATGAATAATGCACAATCATTTCTAACAGGAGACCTGCCATGACTTTCCGTAAACGTTTATCCAGTTTTTCATTTGCGGCAACGCTCGTGTTGCTGGCAACGCAGTTTGCGTTCGCGCAAGCACCAGCGGTGCGTTTGCCGCGGCCCAGTCAAAAAGCCACCGTGATGCAGACCGTCGGGGTTACCGATGTGACCATCACTTACAGTCGTCCCGGTGTGAAAGGTCGCAGAATTTGGGGCGATCCAGTCGCATCGCAAGCCGGCACTAAAGGCGAAGCGACACTGGACGATCAAAACGTACGCCCGAAAGATGCGCCGATTGTGCCCTGGGGACACGTTTGGCGTACCGGCGCGAACGAAGCAACTCAGTTTGTAGTCACGGACGACGTTTTGATTAACGGGCAAAAACTCGCGGCGGGTAGTTACAGCCTGCACAGCATACCCACCAAAGACGAATGGACCATCGTTTTCAATGGCACGGCGAATCAGTGGGGCAGCTTCAACTACGATCCGGCCAAAGACACTTTG
>JBDTTW010000285.1:0-3837 GCA_039930405.1 bacterium | reverse complement strand
GGAAATAATGTTTCGCACGCAAACAATCGAACGCCGCGGCGTTTTAATCCAAATTTACAGTCCATTCGCGTGCAATTGCCCCAGGGTGGCGCCAAACGGACCAAGGTTTGTACCAGCTGTATCAAGGCCGGTAAAGTGGCCAAAGCCGCTTAACGGTTTCCTAACCCTGGTTTCAGCAACCGGCTGCCAGCTCCGAGCTTCAGCCGGTTTCTTAGTTTCTCAAGCCAAGGCAATCGCTTCGATTTCGACCCGCGCCCCACGCGGTAAACCAGACGCCTCAACAGTTGCGCGGGCCGGCGGTTCATCGCTGAAAAACCTTCCATAAACTTCGTTCATCGCCGCGAATTCTTCCATGTCGGCCAGGAAAACCGTGGTCTTGACGACGCGCTGCAGGCCGCTGCCGGCAGCCTCGAGGACCCGCGACAGATTCTTAATCACCTGTTCCGTTTGCTCGGTGATACCCCCGGCAACAAACTCGCCCGTTTCCGGAATAATGGGTATCTGCCCGGAAGCAAATACAAACCCATTTGATTTAATAGCTTGCGAATACGGCCCAATAGCTTTGGGAGCCTGCTCGGTTTGGATGATCTGCTTCACGGTGGCGAATGTCTCGATTTTGACTGCTGAACGAAAAGCGTGATTCTAACAGATTCATCTAAAGCAGGGCAAAGTTGCCTTGGAGTTACAGATTAAGGGGATAGGAGAAAAACTCAGCCGCGGGTTCTCGCAAATAAACGCGAATCTGAGAAGCAAGATTATGAAACAGGCTTTATCGGATCCTCTCTAGCGGCGAAACTCTGCAGCCGATCAAACAACGCCCTGCATTCTTTCGACGTCCAGCACGCCGGGCACGCCTTTAATCGAATTGATCACTTTATCAAGGTGCTTCACGTCAAATACCTCCACGGTCACCTCGATGTGTCCTTTTTCGTCATTAGCTACCGAAGCGCGCGCATCGCGAATGCCGGTTTTCATGTCTGAAATTGCGCCGGTGATGCCGGCGATCATGCCCGTACGATTTTCTGTAACGGCCAGCAGCTTGACTGCGTAGGCAGTGGTTTCGGGCCGGCCGGCCCACTCGACGTCGACGATGCGTTCGCGATTAACCATTAACGAGGCAACGTTCTTGCAGCGTTTGGTATGGACTGCCACACCTTTGCCCCGGGTTATGTAACCGACAATTTCTTCGCCGTGCAGCGGGTTGCAGCAGCGCGCGCGCGTCACCATCAAATCGTCTACACCACGCACCACGATTGAGTCATCGCCAAAGCGAATCAAACGTTTGACGGCCCGAACGCCGCTGCGCAGACGCGACTCTTTTTGCTTGTCGAGCTGTTCAAACTGCTCCGGCCCCAGATACTTTGCGATCACGTTGCGCGGAATTAGTTTGCCGTAGCCAATGCCCGCCAGCAGATCCTCGACGCGACCGTAACCGTATTCTCCGGCCACGCGTTTCATCTCACGGTCGCCATCGCTGAAAAGCTTCTTGGCGGAAAGCTGGAAACGCGCCGCTTCTTTCTCAAAAAGTTTTCGGCCAATCTCGATCGATTCGGTACGTTGCTGTTCCGCGACCCAATGACGCACGCGATTCCGCGCCCGTGAAGTGACAATAAAGTTCAGCCAGTCGCGCGAAGGATGAGAGTTTGGCGAAGTCAGAATCTCAACTACATCTCCGTTTTGGATTTGACTACGCAGGGGCACGATGCGGTTGTTGATGCGGGCGCCGGTGCAGCTACTCCCTACCTCCGAGTGAATCATGTAGGCGAAGTCGATCGGCGTAGCGCCGCGCGGGAGTTGGATTACTTTGCCCATCGGCGTGAATGCAAAAAGATCCTTCGGATACAGATCAAGCTTCAACGAGTCGAGGAAATCTCGCGAATCCTTTACTTCCTGCGTCCACTCGACCAATGAACGTAAAGCCTGAAACGCGTTATCGTCGTCGTGCGCGCCGCGTTTCCCTTCTTTATATTTCCAATGGGCCGCGACGCCTTCCTCCGCAATCTGATGCATTTCTTCAGTGCGGATTTGAACTTCAAATGATTGTCCGTCAGAACCGATGACCGAGGTGTGCAGCGACTGATACAGATTGTCGCGCGGCGTGGCGATCCAATCTTTAATGCGGCCAGGCACCGGTCGCCAGGTGTTATGAATGACTCCCAGTGCTGCATAGCAGTGCCTGACTTCGTTTGGCGTGACGACGCGCGCGGCCACCAGGTCGTAGACTTGATCAAGATCGATCTTTTGCCGCTTAAGCTTTTTCCAAATTGAATAGAGGCGCTTGACGCGACCCTCGACGCGCACGAACGGCACTTCAGCTTCGTTCATCTTTGCTTCAATGCGTTCGGTTACTCCCTTCAGAAATGCCTCATTCTCCTGTCGGCGTTTCTCGAGCTGTTCGGTCAGTTCGCGGTACGCATCCGGATGCAGGTGACGAAAAGCGAGATCCTCCAGTTCGCCGCGTAACTTTCCCATTCCCAGGCGATGCGCAATGGGAGCAAAGATCTCCATCGTCTCTTCGGCAATGCGCTTCCTTTTTTCCGGGTTGAGGTATTGCAGCGTGCGCATGTTGTGCAGGCGATCGGCCAGCTTGATCAGCACAATGCGCACATCATCGACCATGGCCAACAGCATCTTGCGCACATTTTCCGCTTGCTGCTCTTCCCGCGAGATGTTGCTGATTTGCGCTATCTTGGTCAGCCCATCTACCAGGTGCGTAATTTCTTCGCCAAAATATTCGCGGATGGTATCGAGGTCGACCAGCGTGTCTTCGACAACGTCGTGTAGCAAACCAGTCGCAACCGAAACTTCATCGAGATTCATGTTGGCGAGGATGTTGGCGACTTCGAGCGGATGCACCAGATACGATTCGCCTGAAGCGCGTTTCTGGCCTTTGTGTTCGCGAGCGGAGAAAAGGTAGGCACGTCGCAGCAGATCAAGGTTGGCCTGCGGGTGATTGCTGGCGACCTTCTCAACAATTTCTTCGATTCGAATCATCTAGAGACGGCACCATCGGCCGGATCGGTTCACTGAAAAGCCAAGCGGATTATCGAGTATAACAAAAAGGTGATGCCCGACCCGAAAGTCGAGCATCACCAGAAAGCAGTTAAAGGAGAGTGCAGTCTTACTTGGCCGGGGAAGCTGCCTGTTTGGCTTCCGCTGCTTCTTTCTTCTTTTGGTTTGCTTCGCTCAGCACCATGGTTCGCTTCTGGGCAACATCGCGTTGCTTGTCGAGCTCAGCCGCCTGATCTGTTTTTCCGTCCATCTCTGCAAGCTTCTTAGCCTCGAGCAAGAGATTCGTTTTGTAAGACCAGGCTGACTCGCTATTCGGGTCCAGCTTGATCGCGTTCTCAATCTCTTCAAGTCCGCGCTTCACACAACCCTGGGCAGCGTTAAACTCTTTTTGGTCAGTTGGTTTCTTATAAGCAACGCTGGCGCGATTGCCTTCGTTAAGCGTGGTCGTCTTGTTAGCGGGTAACTCAGTTATCTTAAACGAGCAGTCCCAGTCTTTGCTGGCGAGCACCACGTAAGCCTCAGCGCGTTTTTCCGCATCGACGCTGGCATCGTTTGCACGTGAAGAAATCCAGGAGCGCAATTTATCTTCGTCCTTAGTTGCGCCGTAAAGGTAGGCAATAGCTTTGTAAGCCTCTTCGTTCTTAGGATCTTTTTGCAGTATCTGTTGATAGGCCTGAATAGCCTCGTTGGCTTTGGCAATATTTTCCGGCGAGTTCACACCGGGACGATACTGCGCATGAATGGTGCGCGCGATGAAGGACGGAGCGCTCTTGCTGTTGGGATCGAGTTCCAGGGCGCGGCGCGAATGCTGTTCAGCCTCGTCAA
>JBDTTW010000284.1:0-10036 GCA_039930405.1 bacterium | reverse complement strand
CACGGCGTAAACCACCGTCACCACAAGCCCAATAATTTGCACAAGCTTTTGCCGCCGCATGTCTTATAACTTTACAGCAAACAGCAAACAGCAAACAGTGAACAGCCGGAAGAAAGGTGAATTGTGAACCGCGAACCGTGAATCGTGAATCGTGAATAGAAGAGAACAGCAAACAGCAGGCAGCAAACAGCACAAACAGCATCCGCAGATTACGCGGATTACGCAAAATGGAAGCAGCAACTCCGGCTACTTTTTCCTTGAGAGAAATAGGTGTTAGCGGGGAAAGGGTCGCGTGCGGCCCTTCAAGCCGGCGAGAGCCTGGGCGGCGGAATGATAATCAATGCAAGAGTTTTTGCATAGGTTTGAGGAAGAGTGGAACAGTAAACAGCAGAGAGCCGTGAATCGTGAATCGTGAATAGAAGCGAACGGGGCGCGCGAAAGCCGCCGCAGTCCAAAATAAGCAGCGGCTATTGAAGACTAGATCTCAGAAATAAGTGATGAAGCTTCGCTCCGACTATTCACGATTTGATTCACGGCCCTTTGCTGTTCACTTGGACTGTTGAGCGCTGAGTGTTGCTGGAAAGGCGGGTACGCATGCGTTGTTGCCAATTGCTTAGCCGGCTATCGACTGCTTCAATTTGTGAGAGTGCAGAGCTCAAGGTCTCGCCGCCGAGTTGGCGCATCTTCAAATAAAGCAACGCCGAAACGATTGACACCAGCGGCACGACCACAATGTTAACCAGGCTGGCAAGTTGTTTATAAATCTCCTGCACGTGAAGGCCTTGTGTTGGCGCGCCGGGTGGCTTCGCGCCGATGCGTATCTGTCCAAGTAACATGCTGACGCTGATCGGAATCAAAAACTGCAGGGCCCAGACGATGATCATGGTGCGCCACGATCTTGACGCCAGTTGGTAAGATCGCTGGCGCGCCGCTTTTTTCTCGAGGCCTTCCACCAAAACCACCGGCGCGTAAAACGCATAACGCAGTTGCAAGACGATGCCCGGAATCACCAACAGCACAGTGCCGATAATTATTCGCAGCGTCACGCCCAAACTGGTTTTCAAAAACGGCTTCCAGCGTTTCTTCAAAACACCAAACGCTGTTCGTAGTTCCACCGGCCGCAGCGGCGCCGCTTGTAATTGAGTGACAATGACTGCGGTCATGCCGGCAATCGCAGAAGCAGCCACAAAGTAAGCGGCCACATGTAACAGGGCAACAAGCGCCAAAGAACAAACCAGCAAAACCTTGGCGATCGTTATGCCGTTAGGTTGGCCGTCAAGAGCCAACTGCAGCACGATCATCACAATGGTGGTAACGATGACCGGCGAGTGGGCCAGGAACGACATCTTGAGAAACTTGGGAAAGTATTCGCTGTAGAGCGCGAACGCGCGGCGGTAGAGCGCGCTGATGCCGTCGGCCTGCGCGCGTAACGCCGAGGCAAAGGCGGCAGCGGTCTGTGGGCGGGCGGCGGGATCCTTGGCCAGCGCTGACGCGACAACTTGGGCAACGCGCTTGGGAACTTTTTTTGCGCGGTCACGCAACGGCGGTGGCGGCGTCTCGCGATGGCCGCGCATTACTGCATCGGTGGGACCGGCGAAGGGCGGCTCACCGGCGAGCATTTGATAAGCGATGACGCCCAGACTGTAAATGTCCGAACGCGCATCGAGCGTTTTTCCGTGGCACTGCTCGGGCGACATGTAAATAGGCGTACCCATGATCGCGCCGACCTGAGTCAATTGAGTGGCGTGCGTGACCTGGCCGCGGGCGGTGGTTGGTTTGCCGGCGCTGGTTTGACGTCCTTCAGCGTCGAATATTTGTGTCCGGTCATCATCTGCCACGCCAGTCGCGCTGGTCGCTTGGGGGTGCTGGCCGTCGCTTTGGATCGTTGGAGACAAGATAGCCGTAGTGGCTGACTCAAGATCGGTCGAAGTGTCGGATGAGGCGAACATGCGCGGGTCATCGTTGTTGCCCGCCGGAACTGACGTGGTCGCTAATGAACCTGCTTGCGTTCGGCCAGGATTTTCTGAAGCGAAGACGAGCGTGTCAGTTTCTAATTCTTCACTCGCCGAGCGTACCGGCGCGGTGCTGCTTTTGTCGCCTAATGTTGTTGCAGACGAAGGTGAGCCATCAACCTCGGCAAGTTTGGCGATTCCGAAATCAAGCACCTTGACGCGATAGCCGCCGAGCCGGTTTGGTTCGAGCCAAATGTTTTCCGGTTTCAGATCGCGATGCACGATGCCCTGTTGATGTGCTTCGTGCACCGCCGAGCTGACCTGCTCGAGAATGTCCACGACCCATTCCAACGGCAGTCGCGTTTCTTCTTTTAAGACATCGCCGAGCGTGCAGCCGTCGAGGTATTCCATCACCAGGTACGCGACGTTTTCACCACGCACGCGCGCGAATCCGAAATCTGTAACATCAACGACGTTGGGGTGACGCAGGCGGCCGGCAGCGCGCGCTTCGCGTTTGAAGCGCTGCACAAACTCTTCGTTGCGCATGAACTGCGGCGTGATTAATTTGAGCGCGACAAAGCGTTCGGTGCCGAGGTGCACGGCGAGATAGACAGCGCCCATGCCGCCCTGGCCCAGCAGCCGCTCGAGACGGTACTTCTCATCGAGCACCTTTCCCAGATATTCGTCGGATGGCATATGGCAGGAATCGTAAACCGGAAACAGTGAACCGTAAACGTGAACCGGAAAGAAACCGGTGGCTTGTGACGCGGATGATACGAACTTAGACGCCAGAAGGTTTAGGACTTAGCAGGAGCGCGAAAACCGGTCACAATTTGTGACGAGTGCAAAGCCTTATCATGTTTATCCGCAGATTACACAGATTACGCAGAATAAGACACTTAGAACAACGTAACCGCTGATTGAGTCTCACTCTATTGTTTGCAGTTCTAATCTGTGTAATCTGCGGATGTCGATTGCTCGGTCAGCACAACTGCCAGGCTTTGATGGCGTTGCTGGGAGAGATCAGCATGAGGATTTCGAGCAACAGGCTATCGTGAATCCAGACAATCAGGATCAGTTCAAAAGCCAGGAACAGAATTAGCGAGCGGCGCAGTCCGAGTCGTTGCGCAATTAAGAATCCGGCAATGCAGCAGAGGATGTCACCGAACGAATTGACGACCGTATCGCCGTTGTAGCCCAGCGCAGCGGTAGTTGAACGATACCGTTCGATGATGAAGTTTGTGTTTTCCAAAAGTTCCCAGGCGGCCTCTGCGGCTGTTGCCAGCAATAGCTGCGTGGTTGCCGGCCAGCGCGGCGCCAGCCAGTAGATGAGCCAGAAAAACAGAACGCCATGGAGCAGGTGTGTGAAGCTGTAGGGGTCGAGGAAATGTTGCGAGTTATCGGCGCTGCAAACCTGACCTGACCACGCCAGCAACTTTCCGCAGGCACAAATCCATAAACGGCCTTCAGCGCGGAGCAACAGCGCGGTCGCGGGAAAGATTGCGGCAATGGCTAGCCACAACCAGAGCCTCTTTTTGTTTGTAGTTAACAACAGTGGCATAGACTCTAGTCTGTGGCACCTTAGCCGACACAGACTAAAGTCCGTGCCACATGGCTACGCCAGACTATTCCGGCTGCCGCGAATATTTGAACAGATGTCCCGGCGGCTCAATTCCTGCTCTCAAAACCGGATCGTTAACGGGCTCGCCTGCAACTAATTTGAGCGGCAAAACACCTGCCCAAACCTCAAGCGCGTAATCTTCCGGATCGTCGTGCGGCGGACCAGTGCGCACTTTTGCCGAAACTTCCTCGAGCGGCAACGACAATACAGTCGTCGCTTTCAATTCTTTAGCGGTTGGCTGCCGCACTTCATCCCAGCGGCCGGGAATCATATGTTCCGAGAGCGCGCGCAGTGCTGTTAGTTTTTCAGCAGTTGTCTCAATCGCCGTTGCCTTGCCAAAAACAACCACTGACCGGTAGTTCATGGAATGATTGAAAGCTGAACGCGCCAGCACCAAACCGTCAAGCAAAGTGACGGTCAAGCAAACGTCAATATCGGTTTTCAACGTGCGCAGCATGCGACTGGCTGCTGCGCCGTGAATTAACAGGCGATCGTCAACGCGCGCGTAGCCGGTGGGAATCACAACCGGTTTACCATCCGCGACAAACCCAACATGGCAAATAAAACCTTCGTCGAGAATTGCAAAGACAGCCTGACGATCGTAAACACCGCGCAGCGGCAGGCGTTTTAGGGTAGTACGTTCGGTTAAGGGAAAGTTCATAAGTGAATCGTAAGTCGTGGCTTGGTAATAGTAAATTCCAATCGCGTTTCAGAGGCGTGTAGAATAACCGAGCGTAAAGCAAACTGTTAGTCTGCGATGGGAGGTTAGCATTCAAGTTGCGAGGATTTGCACCGAGGCAAACTAACAGTTTGCTTTACAGCTTAACCCTGAGCGCGCTCTGTCTTTCCTTCGCGACGCTTCTCGGCGCCTGCGCAAAACCGGTGGCGAACACCGAACCCGCTTCGCAGTCGTCGGGGCCGTCGAACACAAGCTATCCAATGCCGCCGTTGTCTTCGTATGCAGAAATGGGCTGGGTGGGAACAAACAACCAGCGCTCGCGCTTGCTGGACTATCGCGGCAAAGTGCTGGTGCTTGATTTTTATGCGACCTGGTGCGAGCCTTGCCGGCAAAGCATACCGCGGTTAAACGAGCTGCAACAGCAATATGGACCAGAACGCGTTCAAGTGGTGGGGTTGAACGTGGGCGGCCCTGACGATCGCATCAAGGTAAATGAATTCGCGCAAGAGATGAACATCCAATACCCGCTGGGTTTTCCGGACAAAGCCTTGACGGATCTTTTTCTTTCCGACGATCAAACCATTCCGCAGACATTCTTATTCGCTCGCGACGGCGCGCTGCTAAAGCGATTCATTGGCTATGACGAAACTACAAGCAGGGAGCTGGAAGCGGTCATGCAAACGGAGCTGGCCGACAAATAAACGATGATTAGAGAACAACTCCTGAAGAAAGAGCTGGGAAAGACGAGCGCGTTTCGCTGGCGCAGTCACGAAATTTCGCGTATCGAAGGTTTAAGCGATGCGGTCTTTGCTTTCGCAGTCACTCTGCTGGTGGTTTCGCTTGAGGTGCCGCAGACATTCAACGAACTGGCGGCCACGATGCGCGGCTTTGGAGCGTTTGCCGTCAGCTTCGTGCTGCTGTTCTCGGTGTGGTTCACGCAATACAAGTTTTTCCGTCGCTATGGTCTTCAGGACACGCCAACAGTTCTGCTGAATGCGGCGCTGCTTTTTGTGGTGCTGTTTTACGTCTATCCGCTGAAGTTCCTGTTTACCTATTTAGTGAATAGATTTACCGGAGGGCATGGCGCAGTGCGCTTGCCAAACGGTACGCTTGAGGCGATGTTGGCAGGCGATCAGATGGCCAGTCTGATGTTGATCTTTGGCATTGGTTATCTGGCCGTGTTCGTCGTGTTCGTATTGCTCTACTGGCACGCGTATCGAAAGCGCGCTGCTCTGGACCTGAATCAACTGGAAGTGTTTGACACGCGCAACAGCATCCAGGAATGTGCGTTGAATTGCGGTGTGGCGCTGTTTTCCATGGGTTTGCTGCTGATTGGTGGGCCGAAGTTCGCGGGCCTGTCCGGGGTTAGTTATATGTTGACCGGAGTCGTATTGGCGGTAAACGGAACGGTTATGGGTCAGCGCCGAAGAAGGTTGGAGAAACAATTTTGAGTAGCGCGAAAAGCAGAGGCGTTCGAAACTAATGAAGTTTACGCTCGAGTTTTTGCCAGCCATCGTTTTCGTGATCGTAATGCTTTGCTGGTTTGCTTTCGCGGCTGTCTTCATTTTTCGCAAACAACCACCAAAAGCGCCGGACCAGAAGCGCGATCGCGCATCAATTCCCGGAGTCGCTTTGCAAGCCCTGGCTTATGCGCTCGTTTGGTCCATTCACCGCCAGTTCCTTTCTCCAATCGTCGCTGGAATTAAATGGCTGGAGTTAGTGGCGGCGATCAGCGCGATTGTGGCGGCGATAGGTTCGGTGCTGCTGATAATGAGTGCCGTTAAAACGCTCGGCAAGGAGTGGAGCATAACGGCGCGCATGGTCCAGGATCACAAGCTCGCCACCAAAGGTCCATACGCACGCGTGCGGCATCCGATTTATACCGGCATGCTGGGCATGCTGGTCGCCACCGGGCTCGCCATCAGTCACTGGATTGTTCTGGTTGCGGCTATAGTTGTTTTTGCCCTTGGCACCTGGATTCGCGTGCGCATTGAGGAACGGCTGCTGCGCGAAACGTTTGGGCCACAGTTTGCTGAGTACGCGCGCCGGGTGCCGGCGGTAATTCCCCGAATATTCTGAACTTATCATATCGTGGTAATTGTGAGGACAATGTGGACAAACCAATAAGAAAAGCCAAGATTCTGGCGACGTTGGGTCCCGCGTCCCGCCAGCAAAGCGTAATCGAAAGTTTGATTAAGGCCGGCGCTAACGGCGTGCGCATCAACATGTCGCACGGCACGATCGCGGAGAAAACCGAGGACATCAGAAGCGCGCGCGCAGCCGCGGCTAAGTTAAAGCAGCCGCTCGCGATACTGGTCGACTTGTCCGGTCCAAAGATTCGCACGCGCCAGCTCAAGGACGGAAAGCCGGTGACGCTGATTGCGGGCGAGCTGTTTACGCTGACGACGCGCGACATTCTTGGTGATGAGAAACAGGTCGCGACGAATTACCCGGACCTCGCGCATGTTGTTGAACCGGGCAGCAGACTTTTGCTTGACGACGGCGCCATCGCGCTGCTGGTAGAAAGCACCACAAAAACCGAGGTTGTTTGCCGAATCATTAACGGCGGAGTGCTCGGCGAGCGTAAAGGCATCAATCTGCCTGGCGTTCCTTTGCCGATTGATTCGTTGACTGAAAAAGATCTCGAGGATTTAAAGTGGGCAGTCTCGCAAAATGTGGACTACATCGCGTTGTCATTTGTGCGTCGTGCCGAAGATTGCGCGCGCGCCAAGGCGTTGATTCACGAAGCAGGCGGGCGGGCGCCGCTAGTCGCAAAGATTGAGAAGGCCGAAGCGATCGATCATCTCGATGAAATCATTGCCACCGCCGATGCGGTCATGGTCGCGCGCGGCGACCTGGGAGTGGAAACAAGTGTCGAGCTGGTGCCGGTTTATCAAAAGCGGATCATTGAAAAGGCAGTGCAAGCAGGCAAGATGGTCATCACCGCGACGCAGATGCTGCAATCAATGGTCAGTAGTCCGCGCCCAACGCGTGCCGAGGCTTCGGATGTCGCCAACGCGGTTTGGGACGGCACCGACGCCCTGATGCTTTCCAACGAAACCGCGAGCGGCGACTATCCGGTGCCGGCAGTGGAAACGATGTGCCGCATCATCGAATCGGCCGAAGCAGGCAAGGCGCCTGAGACAGACAGGATGAAGAATTGGGCCGGAAGACAGTCGGGCCGCGTCAGCCGCGCGCTCTGCGAGGCGGCAGCGTTTGCGGCTGAAGAGATGGGCACGCGAATCACCGCCGTGCTGACTGAATCCGGGTTGATGGCGCGGCGGCTGTCAGCGTTGCGGCCGGGGCAACGGATTGTTGCTCTGACCAACGACGAAGACGTCAGAAATGAGCTGGCGTTGATCTGGGGCGTCGAATCGCTGATCATGCCGCACGCCGACTCAACCGAAGAGATGCTGAAATTTGGCGAAAGAATTTTGCTGGACAGCGGCGCCGTGGAAAAAGGCGAGATGATTGTGGTGATGGCCGGCAGACTTTCCGGCCTGGGGCTTTCAAGTTCGGTGACGCTGTTTACAGTTGCCGGAGATATACACCAGACAGTTGCCTAGGTCGATCACGTAGCAGCGTTACTCGGCGCGCAGCACTTCGTGGATAGTATCTTGCAGCGAGCTTTCCGGCTTCGTTTGTCCGGGCGCCTGTTGCGGATCACGCCAGTTGTCCAGAATTCCCACCTGATGCACGCACTGCAAAGTGCAAGTCGGCGCACACCATTTCTCGGTGTTGTATTCACGATCGAAATCTTCCATCGTGTACTTCTCGAGCGGGATTCCGGGATAGCCGCGTTGCTGCGAACACCAATGGACCAAACCCTCCTCGCAAATATAGAGGTAGCGAGCGCCGGCGCGACAGCGCCAGTTGTAAGGCTTGCCTTCGGCGATGCTGTCCTGAAACCAATTCAGCCGCGCGTGATCTTTGTTGCCCAGCTTCTTCACTTGTTGAAAGAGATCTTTTTCTTTCGGCGACAGCGGCTTCAGGGTGCCGTCATTGTCGTGGATGACGCCGACGGTGGTGGAAAACTTCAGTTCGACCGCGCGGCGCGCCACCGAAAGCGCGTCTTCCGGATTCTTGATTCCGCCGCCGATCACCGAATTAATGTTCACATGAAAGTCGGCGTATTCAGAGAGGTAGCGGAGCTTCTTGTCTAATACGCGCAGACTCTTGCGCGAAACTTCATCCGGCTCAACGTTGTCGATACTGATTTGCAGATACTCGAGACCTGCTTTGTTCAATCGCTTAATGCGATCCGGCGTGAAGTAATAACCATTTGAGATCAAGCCGGCGATCATTCCGCGTATGCGAATGTGGTGAATGATGTCGTCGAGTTGCGGATGCATCATTGGCTCGCCGCCGGAGATGGTTACGATCGACGTGCCCAGGGAAGCGAGCTTATCGAGGCGGCTTTTAATTACCTCAACGGGTACCGGTGAAGAGTTGTGGTCATACTCATTGCAGTAGCCGCAGGCGAGATTGCAGCGGCGCATGGGAATCAAATGCGCCAAAACCGGATGCCGACTCGACAACAGTGCGCGGCTAATAAAGCCGGCCTCGCGGAGTTTCAACTTAACAAATTTACTTTTGCGCATCTTTGGGGAACGAATCTGAATCGATACCAGCCCTGATCTATCTTTGGAATCGTAAAGCAAACTGTTAGTTTGCGTTGGTGAGTTAGCACTCAGGTTGAGAGGCCTGGCACCAACGCAAACTAACAGTTTGCTTTACGTCCGGAAGGATAGCGACAGAGGCTAACAAAGGCAACTGGGCCCGGCTACAAATGAAAAGGGCTCTGGATTCAAGACCGCAGAGCCCGAAAGGCCTAAATTGTGACTGTCCTTAACCCTTGACGATCTTCACGTTGGAATCCAACGGCACGTTGAACTCGCTGGGCGAGATCTTCAGGTTACGTTCGACGCCGCTCAAACGCATGGTTGTGGCGTCGTCGTTCTTCTCGACCATCTTTGTTTGGATGGGCATGCCCGACGAATCAACCCAAATTTCCGCATACTTAAAGCTGGCGCTTCCTTTGGGCACAAGTGTCAAATGGATCGTGCTGATGCCACCCCACAATGTCTCTTCACGAACATCCTGCACCGGTTGAAACCTGGTCTCGAGCTGCTGCTTGGACATGTACATCATGTCCAGAACGCCGCTGGCGCCCGCTTTTCCTTTAACCGATCCAGACTTGCCGACAATCGCCTGTTGCAGAGTGGGGCGAAACAAGGTGTACTGGCCCTTGGAAACCGCCAGAATTTCGTGGCGCGGCTTCTGCCATTCGATACGAACCGACGCCTCGCGGCCGCTGCCGGGAACATACAGAACCCAGCCGCTGTAATTGTCCTTGTCGCGAAGTTGCGCGTTGTACTTCTCCATGCTGATGCTTGCTTTGAGCGAACGCAGCGACTGTCGATTACGCTCCATCCGGTTCAAAACTGAACTCACCAAGCCGGCGCTTTGGGCGCTGGCCACTTTCGGAGACGTAAACGCTACTGCGCCGACGAGCATCGCCAACAGCAAAGCAAGGGGAATTAATCTCTTCATAAGAACTCCTAAATAAAATCCAAAAAAAACGGCTTCAATAAACCCCTGGCGCGAAAAACCTGGCAATTATAAGGGTTGACTACCGTATGTCAATCTCGTACCCGGTTGTCTTGCCGTCCGGGCTGATCACTTTGCGTACACCCAGAACCTGCAAATCGCTGCGTCCGGTAAAGGCCCGCAGCCGTTGTTCCAAATGGAGCGTATCCTGTGCGTTTTCAACAACTTCAGCGC
>JBDTTW010000283.1:0-7688 GCA_039930405.1 bacterium | reverse complement strand
CGAGTACGCCTTTCGCAAAGAGTTTGGCGTGCGCGTCGGCGCCGGCTACTCCGCGTTCCTGCAAAACCTACTGATGTCAGTTCTCTTTATTAACATGCTGGTCCGGCGGGGGAGCCGGGAAGGGCAAAGTCTGACCATCGCGGTGGGCAAATGGTTGGGCACGCTAGCGCCGACCGTGCTGTTTGGAATTATCGGCGATGGCGGCTTTCCGCATGGCAGCTTCTTAATAGTCGTGGTGGGAATGCTTTGTTCGGTTTTTGATTTGATTTACATCGGGCTGTTGTTGCAGACAAGGCCAGCAAGGATTGAGCTGTAAAGCAAACTGTTAGTTTGCGCAGGTTGCCAACCTTCAACTTGAGCCGTAACGAACCACCGCAAACTAACAGTTTGCTTTACGAGGTCACTTCATCAGGGTTTGCTGTTCTGATTTGACGAGCCAGCGCCCATCGCGCTTCACGAACGTGTCGGTAACGCGAGCGCTGTAGGTTCGTCCATTCCTCAGCGTCTGACTTTGAACGTAAGTCAGAACGGCAGAGTCTTCACTGAAACTGCTCAGTTGACCGTCAGTTATCTTCCACGACTTTGTGTTCCTGTCCGGCTTCGTCGCCGCCAGCACCTGGTTCTTGTTTTGAGTTTTGCCGTCGGCGCCGGTGCCCGAGTAATCATCGGCGATGTAGGAAGCGAGCGTGGAAATGTCTCCCTTGAAACTGGCCGCGGTTATCTCCCCTTCGATCTTCATCAGTTCCACCGTCAATGCTTCCTTATCGGTCGCAGTATTTGTGTTGGCGGTTTCCCGCTGAGTGTTTGAGTCGCCGCCGGACTTCATCTTCTCGGAAAGATTGCACAACGATAGCGCGGCGAGAAAAATCATACCACCCAGGAGAGCTTTCATAATTCACCTTTTTCCGTCAGGGGATTAGTCGACAGCTGCTTTGTATGCGAAAGATGATCGCAAGTCAATCCTATTAGTCGCAATCAACCCGCTCCAAACAGCGTGTTGAGTTCGTTGAAGGGCGCGGCGTCGGCGAAAGCCTTGAACGAGCCTGACTCTTTAATGTCTCGGGCCGATTGAATGAAAGCGCCCCAGGCTACCCGCGCCAGCGCTGCGCCAACTGAAACGCGGCGCACGCCGAGATCCGCGAGTTGCGAAACGGTAAGGTTGCAGTTGTTGGTAGACACCAAAACATTAACCGGCTTGGGCGCTACCGCCCTTACGATAGCTGCGATCTCATCAAGCTTGCTGACCCCAGGCGCGTAAAGACAGTCGGCGCCGGCATCCGCAAAAGCAATGAGCCGGTCAAGCGATGTCCGCAACGGATCAGAATCGCCAACCAGCCACGCTTCACAGCGCGCCGTGAGTACCACCGGAATTCCCGACGCAGCAATCGCCGCGCGCGCTGCCTTGACGCGATCAAGAGCCAAACCAAAATCGTAAAGGGGATTTGAGTCTTCCCCAGTCGCATCTTCAATCGACAAGCCCGCGACGCCGCTGGCAATGCAGCGCGTCACATTTGCCGCGACGCCTTCCGGCTCATGCGAATAGCCATTCTGGAAGTCTGCATTCACCGGCAACGTGGTTGCCTCGACAATTTCGCGAACGTGCGCCAGTACAAGATCGACGGGCACCGCCGAAACTGAATCGGGCAAGGCTCGCGAAAACGCAAAGCCGGCCGACGTGGTTGCGACTGCCTCAAAGCCAAGGTGTTGCAGGTAGCGAGCAGTGCCCGCGTCCCAGGGATTGGGAAGTACGAAACATCCTGATTCATGCAGGGCGCGAAACTTTTCGCTAACGGCTGATTGGTTGGTCATGGCGGAATCTTACTCGCGCAACGGTTGTCGGGCTAGCTTGCACTGAATTTGCGAACAGTGGTCTATGGTTTACTTGATTTCGTGTGTCCCGACTTGCACAAAGTTAGATTCTTAGTCCGCAAAGCGGACAAATGATAGTAGCCCAGCAGTTTACTGCTGGGATAAAGATGGCAAGGATTTGTAGTCCGTGAAGCGGACGGCTGGATGATAATGGTCAGGCCCGCACCCCATTCAACCGTCCGTTTCACGGACCTGGTCTCGGCCTCCTGCTAATCCCAGCGATGAATCGCTGGGCTATTCTCAGGTCGTCCGCCAACGCGGACTAAGAGGACCCTATTTTTAGGACAAAATGGTGTGGCCATGGCAACGGAAAAACAATTCAGGCTGTTATCATGACTTACTCTGAATAGATTCATCGTTACGCTTATGCCAAAGTTCATCGCCTTTTTACGCGCCATCAACGTCGGCGGCCATGTGGTAAAGATGGACCAACTGCGTCAGTTGTTCGAGGCGTTGGGCTTTGCGAAAGTCGAAGCCTTTATTGCCAGCGGCAACGTAATATTCGACGCGAAATCCAAAGATACGAACACGTTGCAGCAAAAGATTGAAAAGCATTTGCACCAGGCCCTGGGTTATGAAGTAACAACCTTCATAAGAACGTTGGCGGAACTTGAACAAATCGCCAAGCACCGGCCGTTTGCTGAAAGTGAAATGGATCAGCCGGGCAACACTCTTTACGTTGGCTTCATCGCAAACAATCCCGCCAAAGCGGTGTCGCAAAAAGTGGCGGCGCTTGCCACCGCGGTCGATGAGCTCAAGGTGACTGGCCGCGAAGTTTACTGGTTGTTGCACACAAACTTTAGCGACTCAAAACTTTCTGGCGCAATTCTCGAGAGAACTTTAGGAATGAAGGCCACGTTTAGAAACATCAATACCGTGCGGCGAATTTTGAAAAAGTATTCATGACCGCCGCTGTTGTTTGTACCAAACTTTGCCGGGAAACCCGGATTTTTGGAGACTCTACATGATCGTAGTTTTACGTCTTTTTATCATTTCCGTCATTCTCTGTGCCCTTGCCGGCGCAGTCAGCGCCCAACCAAAGTCGAGAGGCACAATGCGTAAACTATCCGTCGAGCAGCGAGTGAAGCAATTGCACGACCTGCTGAACGAGCAGTGGGAATACACGCTACGCACCAGTCCCGAATTTGCCTCTATCCTTGGTGATAAGCGTTACAACAATAAGCTGAGCGACTTGTCGCAGGCAGCGATCGATAAAGACCTAAGGCAGACTCGGGTTTTTCTAAAACAATTCGGAGCGCTGGACGCCAGCGGCTTTCCCGAGCAGGAACAACTCAATCGCGATCTGATGGTGCGCGATCTGCGCCAACGTCTCGAGGCCGCAAGGTTCAAAGACTGGGAAATGCCGGTCAGCCAGTTTGGTGGCATCCATATCGACACTCCGCAATTCGTGTCGTCGCTGTCATTCGCAAGCGTGAAAGATTATGACGACTACATTGCGAGGTTGCAGCAACTGCCGCGCGCCTTCAACCAGGCCATGACGCAAATGCGCAAGGGGATGCGGGACGGCTTGATGCCGCCGAAGATTCTACTTGTGCAGGTGGCGGAACAGACTGAAGAGATCGCCAAACAAAAAGCTGAAGAAACTCCGTTCGCACAACCGACAAATAACTTTCCCAAAGAGTTTTCCGAAGCTGACAAGTCCCGGTTGCGCGCCGCGGTCCTCGCTGCTGTTCGCGATCAAGTACTGCCAACCTACGTGGCGTTTGCGAAGTTTGTGCGCGACGAATACGCGCCGAAAGGCCGGACTGACATTGGCATCTGGGCGTTGCCGCAGGGAGCTGAGCGTTACGCGTTTGATGTTCGGCGACAGACAACGACGAATATGACGCCGGAAGAGATTCATCAACTCGGCCTGCGCGAGGTGGCGCGCATCGAAGCCGAACAATTGGCGATAGCAAAGCAGCTTGGCTTCAATGATTTGAAAACTTTCAAAGAGTCGCTACGCAAGAACCCGGAGGTGCATGCAAAATCTCGTCAGCAAATTCTTGATGAGTACCGCGCCTACACCGATCAAATGTGGCAACGCCTGCCGGAGTATTTTGGCCGGCTGCCCAAAGCCAAACTCGAGATACTGCCGGTTGAAAGTTTTCGCGAGAAGACTGCGTCCACTTCATACAACCAGGGCACGCCTGATGGTTCACGTCCGGGCCACGTCTTCGTCAATACTTACGATTATGAAAACCAGTTGACTATCAATAACGAAGACACTGCATACCATGAAGGCGTGCCGGGTCATCACATGCAAATCTCGATCGCGCAGGAGCAAACAGACTTACCGCCTTTTCGCCAACAGGCTTTCTACACCGCCTATGTGGAAGGTTGGGCGCTCTACACCGAACGGCTTGGCAAGGAGATGGGTTTTTATCAGAATCCTTATAGCAACTACGGCAGGCTCGACGATGAAATGTGGCGCGCGGCGCGGCTGGTGGTGGACACCGGCATTCATTATAAAAAGTGGCAACGCGAACAGGTGGTCCAATACCTGCGCGATCATTCCAGTCAAAACGAAGCGTACTTCCAGGCAGAAACAGATCGCTATATCGCCTGGCCCGGGCAAGCGCTGGCTTACAAGATTGGTCAACTAAGCATTTTGCGTTTGCGCGAGAAGGCGCGGGCTGAACTCGGGGCCAAGTTCGACATTCGCGGATTTCACGATGAGGTGCTCGGTGGCGGCGCGTTGCCGTTAGATGTTCTGGAACAACGCATCGACAGGTGGATCGCTCGCGTAAAAGCGCAGCCGGCGGATTAACTGGATGAAGACGAGTCTATCCCAGCATTGGGCGCTGGCGGTGAGGCAACCACTTTCACCACCACCGGTGTAACCAGCTCGTGAAAGATGTGGTCCATATGCTGAGGTGAATAAGGCATCCCCTGGTCAAGCCACCACTTGAGCAGAGCAAACAATTCGGTGGCTAAATAATTCGCGACAATTGGAATGGGCAACACTGCCGGCCGATCTTTTGTGAGCTCGGTGATTGAGTTTTCAAGCAGTTTCCCCAGGTAATGGGCGCCGGTTCTAAAGACAGCTTCAGCCTTTCGCGATCTCACCAGGCCCCGATAAAACTGTTGGTAGTCCTGCAAATGTTGGAAGAGATACGCGACCGGGATGAATGGGCCGGTGCCTGCCTTTTTCCAGTCGATGTGCTGCGCAAAGTCATCGAGGAATCTTTCCCAATCCCGCTGAAACAAATCTTCCTTATCGCGAAAGTGGGAGTAGAAAGTCGAGCGGCCCACGTCTGCGCGTTCGATAACATTCTGAACGGTAATGTCGTCGAAGCGCTTTTCCTTTATCAATCCCACCAACGCTTCGCTTAAAGATCGTTTGGTACGACTAGTCCGGCGATCTGTTTTCTCTGCTGCCATGGTTTTGAATTCTCGAACAATATGAGGGCGTTTGTCCATTACTGAGTTTGCGGGTCACATCTTTTTGCAACCAATCACCATCGCCTGCGTACAACTTGCGCGAACACCAAACCTGAAAACACCACAGGAGAAAATTTTATGCGTTTCAAATCATTAATTACTTTACTAGTTGCAGCCTTAATGGCAGGCGTGTTTTCCGTATCAGCGTCCACCTTAAACGAAAAAATGGATGGCGATCCGATTTCGGGCGCGTGGGACGTTTCCTTCTACGTCCAGGGCAGAACCACGCCCGCAACATTCATACTAAAACTGGACGGCAACAAAGTGACGGGCACGGTCGACTCGGCGCACACCGGTCCCGGCACGTTGCGAGACGGCTCATGGGTGGAAAATAAACTCAGCTTCACCGTTGATTTCGCGAAACATGAGTCAATCGCTCTCGGCGCTCATCTGGAAGGCGAGAAGCTGGTCGGCGAATTTACTACCGAGGGCTTTACGGCCAAGTGGGAAGCCACGAAAAAAGCAGACAGCCAACCTGCGGCGGCGGCGGTCCCAGCGCCCAACGCGCCACTGACTGCTGCAGCGCTGAGTGGAGAATGGGCCGCAACTTTCGAAACGCAAGGTGAACAGGTTCCGGTAACGCTCAAACTGCAAGCGGATGGCAACAAGTTCACCGGCACTTCCGACTCTCCCCACCTTGGTCCAGGCAAAATAACGAACGGCAGCTGGAGCGGCGACAGTTTAAGTTTCACACTCGATGGGCCGATGGGCGCTATCAAAGTCAGCGCCACCTATAAAGACGGCAAGCTGGCGGGTCAGTACGAAGCGGGGCCGATGAAAGGCGCCTGGAAAGCCGGCAAAGAGTAAATCCGAAAAATAGAACTCGCCGAATTCGCCTCTAGCAGGTTGCTGGAACTTCGCGACCGGTTCATCGTGATAAGTTTTTAGGAGAACCGAAACGTCATGAAAACTCGCGCCCTCGTAGTCTTACTTGTCAGCCTCTGCTGCACGGCAACCATCTGGCCCGCACCAGTGCCGGGCTCTCCGGCTGAGTTGGTTAAGCCGACAACGGCTGCTGCTCCGGTAACGATTCCGTTTGAACTGGTGAACCGGCACATCGTGATCAAAGTAAGCGTAAACAATTCCGCGCCGCTTTCTTTTGTGCTCGACACTGGGGACAAGTTTGCGATCATTAATCTCGAACGGGCGCGTGCGCTCAACTTGAATTTGCAGGGCAACGTTCATATGCAAGGAGCTGGTGCAGAAACAATGCCGGGCTCTTTTGTCAAACAGGCAAACTTTACTATTGCCGGCCTGGCAGGCTTTTCCCAGCCCGTAACGCTCGCATTACCGCTAAGTAAATTGTCCTCGCGCCTCGGTCAGGATTTTGACGGGATTATCGGCAGCGATTTCATCGAGCAGTTTGTCATAGAAGTGGATTACCAGGCTCGCACACTCAGGCTTTACGATAAAGACAAATTCAACTATTCGGGTGGCGGCGAGATCGTCCCCATCAAACTCAATTCAGCCGGTCATCCGGTCATCGACGCTGAAGTGATGCCGGTCGGCGGCACACCGATCCGGGGAAAATTTGTCGTGGACATTGGATCATCGCTGCCGCTCGCTCTCTACAGTCCGTTTGTCCGAGAACATAAGTTGCTCGGCCCTAACTCTAAGACCATCAAGTCGCTCGGAGGGGCTGGCGCCGGCGGGGAGGCGAAAGGACAACTTGGCCGTGTGGCTGAGTTAAGAATCGGTACGTTCAGGATCAATCAACCTCTCACGTTTTTCTCGGAAGACGAGGCAGGGGCATTTGCGAGCAACGAAGTGTTGGGCAATATCGGCGCGCAGATAATGAATCGATTCAAGGTGCTGCTCGACTACGAGCGCGATCGAATTATTCTCGAGCCAAATTCCCGCTTTGGGTCGCCCTTCGATCGCGCTTTTGCTGGTTTCAGCGTCGAAGCCCAGGGCGCGGACTACCGCACCTTTCGCATCACTAAAATCCTGGAGAACTCGCCGGCATCTGAAGCAGAACTGCAGAGCGACGACATCATTACCACAATTGACGGTAAGCCCGCGGCGCAGTTTACATTGACTTCACTCAACGAAATATTTGAGCGCGCGGCCACCTACAAGTTGCAGGTGCGCCGCAAGGATCAAATATTCAAAGTTACTTTGACCACCCGCAGGCTGGTCTAGCGCCAGTGGCCTGGACTCTAATCTGTGGTTGCCAACAAACACAGACTGAAGGAAAGTCTGATCAAGCTTCATCGTGGACTTTTACCGCGAAGCGGTTAGGTAACTTAGCCCCAGGGTTGCCGCACGGCGCGGCTACCCTGGGGTTCAATTGTAGAAGAGGTCCTACCCCGAAGGGGTTGCGTCCAACTAACGTTGTCCCGCTTTCGAGATACCACGACCCCGATGGGGTGGCG
>JBDTTW010000282.1:0-10420 GCA_039930405.1 bacterium | reverse complement strand
GTTGGCGTCGTGGATGACGTGGAAATGCGCGACGGTGGGCATTCCTTATGGCGGCGGCAAGGGCGGCGTCATCTGCGATCCGAAGAGTCTTTCGAAGAATGAATTGGAACGATTGACGCGCCGCTACGCTTTTGAAATCGCGCCCATCATTGGCCCGGACCGCGATATTCCCGCGCCCGATGTTTACACCGACGAGCAAACCATGGCCTGGATCATGGACACCATCTCGATGGTCCGCGGGCACACGGAATTAGGAGTTGTAACCGGCAAGCCGATTTCGCTCGGTGGTTCTCAGGGACGAGCCGAAGCGACCGCGCGCGGTTGTTTGTATGCCTTGCGCGAAGCTTGTCGCGTGAAGGGAATCAATCTCAACGGCGCGCGCGTCGCGGTGCATGGCTTTGGCAACGCGGGCGCGAACATTGCGCGGCTGGTGGCGGGCGACGGCGCGCGCGTTGTGGCTGCCTGTGATTCCAAAGCAGGAGTCTTCTGCGATTCGGGCATCGACATTCAGGCGGCACTGCGGCACAAAGGCGAAACCAAATCTCTGGCTGGTCTGGCGGGAACAAAATCCATGTCACCCGAAGATATCGTCGGAGTTGATTGCGACATTCTTTTGCCTTCGGCTTTGGAGAATGCGATCACGCTCGCAAATGTTGGACAAGTTAAAGCGAAGATCATTGCGGAGTTAGCGAATGGACCAACGACGCCGGGATCGGATCGCGTGTTGGCAGACGAGGGCGTGTTTCTGATTCCAGACATTCTCGCTAATGCCGGCGGTGTGACTGTGAGTTACTACGAATGGGTGCAGGATCAGAATTCGTTCTTCTGGTCGGAACACCAAATCAATGAAACGTTGGAACAAACAATGCGCGCCGCATTCAAATCGGTTTACGAAACGGCCCAGCGTTATGACACCGATATGCGCACCGGTGCGTATATTCTGGCAGTCGACCGGGTGGCGGAGGCGACGAGGGTGCGGGGGATATTTCCTTAGGGAAAACGAACTGTGTGCTTAGTACTTGGTACTTCGTACTTTGAACCTGGTGCTTGCGCTGAGGACGAACCGGGAAGTTATTGGGTACGAAAGAAACAACGAACCAGGCACAAGTACGAAGACAAAGTACAAAGAACGTTTTATGCTGACGATCTACGAAAAACCCACCTGAACAAAATGTCGCGAGCTGGACAAGCTGCTCCGGGAGAGTGGCGTCGACTTTGAAAAAGTCAATTACTACAACCAACCGCTGACGAAGAAGAAGCTTGCAGAATTGATTCGCAAAATGAAGATCAAGCCGCGCGACCTGTTGCGCACGAGCGAATCAATCTATCGCGAGCTTGGTTTGGGAAAGGGTGAATTCACCGACGACGAAATCATTTCGCTGATGGTGGAACACCCGGATTTGATTCAACGGCCAATTGTGGAACGCGACAGTCGCGCAATCCTCGGGCGCCCGGTCGAAAATGTGAAGGCGCTGTTGTGAGCTACTCGCTCACGAAGTGTAAAAGTCGGTTAGGGCTCGGCTCTGCCGTTTGCTGTGCGAAAGGTCTCCGACCTTCCGGTCAAACTCTCTCTACTTCGGGGCTACGCCCCAAACGATCCTGGGGCGCAGCCCCAAAATATTTGATGCGATCTGTACGGTGGGGCAGAGCCGCCACCGCACAGCAGATGGCATAGCCAGATTGCCGGTGGTAAGGTCACACATCAGTGATGAGGTTCTATTGAAGAATAACCAAACAATTTTTGTGTGTCAGAACTGCGGCCACCAGTCCCGCAAGTGGCTGGGCAAGTGTCCTGAGTGCGGTGAGTGGAACTCCCTTGTCGAAGAGCGCAACCGCGCAGCACAAAAGGGAAGCGCTCGCAATACATTTCAGACTCGCGAAGTCGAAGCCATCGCCTATTCTGAAATTGAATCGCAGGACGAAGTGCGCATCGCCTCCGGCGTGACAGAATTTGACCGAGTGCTCGGCGGCGGCATCGTTCCCGGCACGCTCGTGCTCATCGGCGGCGATCCGGGCATCGGCAAAAGCACCTTGCTGCTTCAAGTCGCCGACCAGCTCAGCGCAAATGGCGGCGCAGTCCTCTACGTTTCCGGCGAAGAGTCGGAGCGGCAGATCAAAATGCGCGGCGAGCGCTTGGGAATCAAAGCTCAAAACCTTTACCTGCTGCCGGAAACAAATCTTGAAAACATTTTTCATGAAGTTGAACGGCTCAAGCCCAGCGCGATCGTAGTCGATTCCATCCAGACAGTTTTCTCGGCGATGATTGAATCCGCGCCCGGTTCCGTATCGCAGGTGAGGGAAGCGGCGCACCAGTTCTTGTTGCTCGCTAAGAAACGCACCATTCCGGTTTTTCTGATTGGCCACATCACAAAAGATGGATCGATTGCCGGTCCAAAAGCGCTGGAACACGTTGTCGACACCGTGCTTTATTTTGAAGGGGAACGTCATCACAACCATCGCATCGTGCGCGCGGTGAAGAACCGTTTTGGCGCGGCAAATGAGATTGGCGTTTTTGAAATGACCGGCGCGGGACTTATTCCGGTGGCGAATCCTTCGCAAATGTTTTTGCAGGAACGGCCGCAGAATGTGGCTGGCTCGGTGGTCACCGCTTGCATGGAAGGAACGCGACCGCTGCTGGTAGAAATTCAAGCGCTTGTTTCTGAAACAAAATATGGAACTGGCAGGCGCATGACGCAGGGTGTGGACCAGAATCGAGTTTCATTGTTGATGGCGATGCTGGAAAAACGTGTGGGCTTACAAATGTTAGGTGACGACGTGTTTGTAAACATCGCGGGCGGATTGGAAGTTGACGAGCCGGCGGTTGATCTCGGTGTCGTGGCTGCAATTACCTCGAGCTTTCGCAACGCGCCCATCGATCAGCACACGGCGGTGTTTGGCGAAGTCGGACTGACGGGAGAAGTACGCGGCACCACCCAAGCGGTCGTGCGCGCGCGTGAAGCCCAGGCGCTCGGCTTTAAGACGATTGTCATGCCGTCGTCGAATACTGCGGGACTGGAACGGATGCTGGGAATAAGAACTGTCGGCGTGAAGTCGGTTGAAGAAGCGCTGGAGGAATTATTCTGAACTTGGACTGCGGCTGGGAAAAAGAGCGGGGGCATGCCCACCTTCCCAACCCCGAGCTGATTAGACTTCAGTTTCCATGTCTGCCGAAAAGGCTCTCAACGTCAAAACAATCGCGTAAGTCCCGTAGTCTCGAGGTCGGGAAGGCGGGCATGCCCCCGCTCTTCTTATCCACTTAAGGAGCGCTCATGGTGCCTCAACTTTGACGAACGGCATCTGCCGCTGCCTCAACATCTCATTCAGTGCCGGAAGATCTCTATCTTTCAACTGCTCCCACTTCAACACTTGCTGCTCAAGCAGTCGCTTGTAAGTCACAAAGGCCTCATTCGCCTGAGCGGTCGGTGCGGCATCGGAACCTTCGACCAACAGCAATAGCGAGCCAAGCGAGCCGTTGAGCGCCGCAACAGAAACAATTCCCACTGGCGGATACGTTTGCTCGACGGCGAGCAATTCCGACGCTCCCTTATCGAGCGCGCCCGCAGCTTCCGCGATTGCCGCATCAGCGGTGCCTGGTTTTGTTTGACTCAGCAACGTTTTCATTTGCTCGCGCAGGGCGCTAATCTGCCGGACAGTCGCAAAGGTTTGATTCATTGCCGCGACGATTTGTTTCTCAAGCGCAACTTGCTGACTCAACGCGAGCGGCGCAAACTTTACGCGCGGGTCCATCTTCACTTCGATCGGAGCCGTGTAACTTTGGCCGGCAACGGTGAGTTTAACTTGATAAGTTCCAGGCGAAACCAGGGGTCCTTCCGGAACGAGGATCGCATCTTCACCGTAGGCCGCGCCGATTGTGTAGCCATAACGCAACGCCAGGGGCCGTTCGTAACGCAGGTCCCACACAAAACGATTCAGGCCAATCTTTTTGGCAAGCGGGAACGGCGGTCGCAGCCAGTAAGTTGGAAACGACTGCGACTCGTCCAGCGCTCGTTGTTGATCGTTGGTGGAATATTTTCTGACCAGCTCATCGCGCGCGTCCAGAATTTCCAGCGTGACTTCGCCGGGCGGTACGGACTTGAAACTGTAATCAATGATTGCGCCGGCGGGCGGATTCTTTCCCGCAGGAATTTCCGGCTGCAGCGGTGTGTCGCGTCCTTCATTCTTCCGGACGCGAATGGCGACGGCCGGTCGAAAGAGATGTGCGATTTCGTCGGACACCGCGGCGTTGAGTTCTCGCAGCGGCGAAATGTCGTCGAGAATCCAAAACGATCGGCCATGCGTTGCGATGACCAGATCGTTATCTTTGACGACCAGGTCACGCACGGACGCTGTCGGAAGATTCATTTGCAACGGTTGCCAGTTATCGCCGTCATCAAATGAGACAAAGACTCCAGTCTCAGTGCCGGCAAACAGCAATCCTTTGCGCACCGGATCTGCGCGGATCGCATGAACGTAAGTATTCTCGGGAATTCCGTTGGTAATTTTCGTCCAGGTCCTGCCGAAATCCCGCGTGCGATAGGCGTATGGCCTGATGTCGTCCATCTGATGCCGATCGATTGCGACATAAGCGGTTGCCGCATCATGCGGCGAAGCATCAAGCAAACTGATCATGCTCCAGGGCGGCAGTCCTTTAGGTGAAACTTCGTTCCACGTCTTGCCTTCATCGCGAGTTAGTTGGACCAGGCCATTGTCCGTCCCGATCCAGATCGTTCCCGCAGCCAGCGGCGAGGGAGCGATGGTGTAAATGACTCCTTTGGCGTCTGCTGCTCTTTCGCCTGGCCGCAGTGTCAGATCCGGGCTGATTATTTTCCAGTTGTGCCCACCGTCGGCTGTACGAAAGAGAAACTGCGATGATTGATAAAGCGCGTGCGGGGCTTGCAAAGAAAAGGCGAGCGGCGTGGTCCAGGGATAGCGCTGAGTCACCTTGTTGCCAATCTCTGCCGGGGTAGGTGAAACGTCCTGGACTTGTCCCGTCTTTGAATCAAAACGATAAAGGTCGCCGCTGGTGCTGCCGCCATAGACAATTTGCGGGTTCACCGGATCGGGAAGAATGTAGCCGCTTTCGCCCGCGCCTACGGGATGCCAGTCGCGAAAAGTGATCAGTCCAAAATCGCCGTGGCTGGCGACGGTTGCCGTGCCGCTGTCCTGTTGCGCGCCGTACACCCGGTAAGGAAATTGATTATCAACGGCAACGTGATAAAACTGCGCGGTCGCTTGGTTGTACCAACTGCTCCAGGTCTGGCCGCCGTTCAAAGTAATAATCGTTCCCTGGTCCACGCCCGAGATCATGCGCTGCGGATTTTCGGGATCGATCCAAAGCGAGTGGTAGTCGTCGCCGCCGGGCGCGCCGCGCACTGCCTTAAATGTCATGCCGCCGTCGAGGGACTTATAAATTGAAACATTGGAAACGTAAACAACATCCGGGTTTTTCGGATCGCTGCGCACTTCACCGAAATACCAACCGCGGCTGAGGATGCGTGGCTCAACGCTGACGCGCGTCCAACTCTGTCCCGCATCTTCCGAAATGTAGAGACCACTTTCGTTTCCCGCATCGATGAGTGCGTAGACGCGTTTGCCATGTTTTCCATCAGGCACATCGACACCGATGCGTCCAACCTTGCCGCTGGGAAAGCCGTTTCCTGAAATTTGTTTCCAGCTCTCGCCGCCGTCAGTCGATTTGTAGAGGCCACCACCCGGGCCAGTAACCGGCGGATAGGCGTTCCAGGCTACTCGATGCACATTCCAAAGGCTGGCATAAACTGTTTTCGAGTTGTCGGGATCGAAAGCAAGATCGATGGCGCCGGTGTTCTCATCTTGGTAGAGAACTTTGGTCCAACTCTTCCCGCCGTCAGTGGAACGAAAAACACCGCGCTCAGTGTTAGGACCAAACCCATGGCCCAGCGCAGCCACCAGCACAACATTCGGATTTTTTGGATCAATTAGAATGCGGCCGATCTGGCGGGTGTCGTGAAGTCCAAGATAGCTCCACGTTTGACCGGCATCGGTTGATTTGTAGACGCCGTTGCCGAGCGAGATGTCCGAACGCATGTCGGCTTCACCGCTGCCGACGTAGATGATTTCGGGATTTGAAGTAGAAACAGCGAGCGCGCCAATAGAGGCGACTGGTTGGCTATCGAAAATTGGTAACCAGGTGTTGCCAGCGTCAGTAGTTTTCCAAACGCCGCCGCCTACCGAGCCAAAATAAAACGTGTGCGGTTGCCCCCGCACGCCAGAAACTGCGAGCACGCGTCCACCGCGGTGCGGACCGATGCAGCGCCACTGCATCGCCGAGAAGTAATTGTCGGGTATGAGTTGTTGTCCGTAGAGCGACGACGCAACCAGCATGAGTGCCAGCCATGCGCAGATTTTGAGAGTCCGAGTCATAGAGGTTTAGTTTTCAGTGTCAGGACTGCTTCCGGGGTCCGTCACCAAACAACTTAAGGTTTGGACCAGGACCAGCCAGTGATACGCCAGCCCCCCTCGCCGTTGTGCAGCGCTACCGTGAAGGTTGCGCGAATCTCTCGAACCAACTTCCCCTTTTGTTTGAAGGTGTAATTCGCGGGAACGACAACATAGGCGTTATCTCCAGCGATATCGATGTGCCGGGGAATGCCCAGCTTGAGTGCTCCATCGGTAATCCCATTTTTCTGCGCATCAGTGTTGTAGTCATTCGCCCAATTTGAGCAAGCGCCGGCGCCGTGCCATTCATGCGGCGGAAATTCGTCAATGATCGAAGTTTGTTCGGCGCACGCGGCCGCCATTGTTTTCAGGTCGCCTTTGTTGAGACTGTCCACGAACTGATGTATAGGTCGCATAACCTCTTTCTTACTATCAACGGCGACAATCGACGCGGCGGCCAGGACAACTAGAATCAGTGTTAACAAAATTTTACGCATGTTTGTTTTCGCTCCTTCGGCTAATTTAAGACGAACCTAAGCAACGGGACCGAGACGCCCGCCGACTTTATTTGTACCGCGCATTATCTCGTAATGGCAAATCTAATCGTAGCATCCAACCCCCGGCTTAACCGTTGAGGATGGCGCGCAACTGAATGCCAAATGCAAACGAGATTGGATGGGTGACGGCTTGACTGGTTGCGGTCATTCGCAGGCGATCGAAAGGCGCCGAAAGCCGTCGTCAGGCGTGGAACCTTATCTGAACCTTACTGACTTGAGAAAACGCTGAACGCGTGGGTCCGATTCGTTCGCGCCGCTTATATCAACCGTGTAGTAGTGCGTTTTACCAGCGTAAACGAAAAGCACACCGGCCTTGCGCTTTGCACAAGAAATGAGTGCGTATTCGTAGACCTTGCTCGGGCGGCCATTCACAGCCTCTTTTCTCAACAGTTTCACCTCGAAGCTATTTCCTTCATCCGCCGAGGTTCTGCTGCGAGCGCCGACGAACGTTCGCGCCAGTGTATTCAAGACGCCATCAACAACAGTTGGCTCTGAGGGAAGGGACGGACGAGCAAGGGAGAATATCGAATACATCACCCCGTCGCTGGCTGCGATGTAACTACCGGCGATACTGGAACAAAGATTATCAGGCAACTCGACGCTGACATCCTCACCGGCTGGAGAGAAACTCTTCCATTCGCGTTTCTCCAGCACCTGGGCTAGTCCGTCTATTTCTCGAAAGCAGCCTTGCGGTGTCTTTGACGGTGTTGCTACCGTTGCTCGTGTTGTGTCGCCGGAGGCGGGAGCCGCAAAAACTGGCGCGACAAGCGATGAGAGCTCAGCGTCGGTAATACGATCTTCGATCGCCTGGTCCAGGTCCAGAGAAGTTTCAACTTTGTAGTCCGTGAGTTCTTCTGTTAACTGCTCAGGATCATCGGGCTGTTCGTTAGCTTCTGGTTTTCGCAACGCTTGTTCGTTGTTCCGTTCCTCCCTATCCGCTTTTGCTTTTCGTCCTGTCTCCAGGGTTGCGCTAAGTACTTCACTTCGCTTGCGCGCTGCTTCGGCTTTCCTGGCAAGCGCGGTGTTCCCAGGCGATCTATCGCCCGGCTTAACTTGCCTGGTTAACGCGACGAACAGAAGTCGTTGAGCGTGGATATTCCGTGGATTGGACTGAAGAAGTTTTTCTAGTTTTTTCTCAGCCGTTGCAAAATCACCGCCGTCGATATCACAGAGAGCCGCACGAATTTCTTGCTCGGCAGAATTCAATGTTGAATCGCGTTGCGGACGCGCGCCTTGAGGGAAACCATTAATCGACAACAAAAGCACTGTTAATGCAACCAAGCTTCTTATCATTGCTGCCAAGCCCTCCGCGTGGCCCACATCACTTAATATTTGCGATCTTAACAATACTGCCCGGCGCCTGCGGATCGTTTAAATCCTTTACCACAGTCACGTACAAGTCTTTCTCGCCAGCACCGAACGCGACGTTTGTCGTGCCTGTGCCCGCAGCAATTTCAAATACATGCAGCAGCTTACCGGCGGGGGACAGCTTCAATATTTTGCCGCCATACAATTGGGCCACATACATATTCCCCTTGCTGTCGATCTTCATGCTGTCTGGTCCAATCCACCAGGAATTGACCTTGTTCGGTGTGAGCAGGTTTAGCAGAGCAAAATTCGATCTGTGGCTCAACGAGCCGTCGCCGTTTATGGTGAACTTCAATATGCAGTTTCCGACAGTCTCGCCGACGTACAGAGTTTTCTGATCAGGAGAAACACCGATCCCGTTGGCGTAGTTGAGATCGTCGGCCACTTCAACCCATTTCTGACTGCCGGGCGCGAGATAGAGAATCTTTCCCATTACGAGCACCGGTGGATCAACGAAGGGACCGGAAAGCGTCGCATACGCGCCGCCGTTCGCTGTCACGACAATATCGTTGATGCCGCCGTCCAGCCTCTGACCGTTGCCGTCAACTTCCCAGCGGCGCAGTTCTTTTCCCGCCAGGTCAAGTTCAAGGATGGCGCCGTGTACGTCGTCGCAAGCCAATAAGAAAGTCTTCTGTTTCGTGAGCGCCAAACCGTTGTGTCCGCAACCGGGAGTGTGATTCAGCACCGTCGTCGTTTTGCCATCCCACTTCGACAACGTGCTAGTGGTCCACGCAACATAGTAAAGATTACCAGCAACAAACAGTGGCCCCTCTGGGCCAAGGACGTTGCTCACGATAATGGCTTCCTGGGCACGCGCGGTTACCAGAGTTAACATTATGCTAATGGCTAAAATGATGATTCGATTTGTCTTCATGAGAAACACGCTCCCGCCGGTCTGGTCCAACGATTTGCTGCGAATCATTGCGAGTCGATTCTCTGCAGCCACCTTATTTATCTCTTCATTCTTCGCCATCAAAAGAAGGGGGAAGTTATGTAAGCCGATAGAAAACCAGAGTGATAGCAATGAGAGGATGAGAGAGGAGATAAAGGCTAACCAACAAACGACAATTGCATACCGTAAACACGCGGGAGTATCCGGCTTAATAAGTGAGGAAGCAAAGGTAATAGTGAATACTAGCGCGCCAGAAGCGAGAGAAATTAGAGTCTTAGCGACATCCTTTCGGGCGTCCCATTGCGGCTTGAACGGATCGGTGGTCTCCTTTGCAATCTCGAACAATCGGTTTTTGAGTTCGTCAAAGCTATTGGATTCATCCATGACTCTCCTTCAAGGCTAAGCCGGAGTGAAGCGGCATAACGCTGGGCATCAGCGGCGCGCACGAACCGCCGCCAGTGACAAGTCTTGCATGAGAGACACGTTACTTGCGCGTCCGCTGCATGCTTTTGTTAGGCGCGGCTTGCCGATTGCGGCAAATAAAAGCAAACAACCTCGCTATGGCGAGTCGGGCACGTTCATGTTGTGCATGACGGTGATGAACCACTTCTCACCCTCTTTGGTCATGACGAAATTCAACAGCCCCCTCCTCAGCGGGATGTCTTGACCCTCGCGGTTCTTCGCTCCGGTCATCTCCCACCGTGCGTCAACCGTTGCCACGTCAGGCTTGATGTGCCTGATTTTGCTCTCCGTTATTTTCTGGTGCGTGTCCTTGAATGTCGTCGCAAATCGCGGCCCGTGAAACTTCTCGACTTCCGCCCGCCCGTGCGCGCTCACCCCGGCCACGTTCGTGAAGTCGGCGTCCTCGGCGAAGACCATCGAGAAGGCTTTGGCGTCATGCTTGTTCCACGCCTCTATGAAATCGGCTAAGACCTTCCTGATTCCCTCCTCATCCTTGGCACTACCAGTGGGTTTTGCTTCACTGCTCGCAGTCTGGCCGACTGCACAGATTGACAAGATCAGGATTAGGAGAAAGGCTACGAAGTCGCGTCTCATCGATTAACTCTCCTTCCGAATAAAGTGTTCAAGTTCGACCGCCGGATCAAGGTTACCTTCGGATCTGAAGCGCCTAACTCCTATTATACCGCTGATCTGCGGCACAAGTACGAGTTTGGTGGTATTATCC
>JBDTTW010000281.1:0-8233 GCA_039930405.1 bacterium | reverse complement strand
CACGCAGTTTGGCAATGCGCGTCATGTCGATTTCATAAACCGTGGTGACGTGTGCGGAGGTGCGTCGCGAAACAACCATGTGCTCCGCGATCTTTTTGCGCATCACCGTCATCTGCTCGACGCGATCGCCCTCGGCTGGTTTCAGTGAAGGGGCGGCTGGTGCTTGAGCCGCCGGGCTCGCTTGCGTTGTGCGCGCCGGCGCGGCAGCAGGTGCACCGGATTCAATAAAACTAAGAATGTCGTTTTTGGTTACGCGACCACTCATGCCCGTACCTTCCAGGCCGGCGATGTCAACGCCATGCTCCTGGGCGATTTTGCGAACGAGCGGACTCGACTTCGTGCGTCGCAACTCTTCAGCCGTAGCGGCGGCGCCACCGCCGTTGCCCGTTGGTTGAGCAGTTTGTCCACTGCTCTCTTTCCGTGGCGCTGCCGGTGGTTTCTGTTGCGCAACCGTTTCCGCTGCTGCCGGCGCGGGTTCTGCTTTCGGTTGCGCGGCTTCCGCTTTACCTGCCGGTGCAGCTTGAGGGGCCGGGGTTACAGTTTCGGCGCTTTGCGCTTTGGCGGCTGTCGCTTCGCTTTGCTTCTGTTCCGGCTGCGCTTCCTTTGCTGCCGTCACAGTTGACGCTGTCACGGGCGCGGCGCCGGCGGTCGCGCCGCCATCGAGTACCGCAACCGTCGTATTAATTTCTACCGTGTCGCCTTCTTTAAAACGGATTTCCGTCAAAGTGCCTGCCGCCGGTGAAGGAATTTCCGCATCAACTTTGTCAGTTGAAATTTCAAACAGCGGCTCGTCGCGCTCGACGCGCTCGCCTACCTGTTTCAACCATTTTGTGATCGTCCCTTCCGCGATGGACTCGCCCATCTGCGGCATTACAACTTCTGTGCTCATAACCACTCCGATTTTTTGGACTGCGGCGGCCTGACGCCGCTTTTGCGTGAACTTTGAACTCCTGGTCAGGTTATCCGGCTGTTACTTTTTGCTTCTATTCTGCCGTGGTCGGATCGATGACCGACTTGATTTCCGAAATGCGGTTTGCCGGAAAGCCACCCTGCTGCGCATGCTCGCGAATCATTTGCTCGTTGGGCGCGATGTAAACACAATACACCTTGTCGCCAGTCACATAGCTTTGCAGCCATTGAATCTGCGGACCCATCTTTTGTAATACACCGCATGATGTTTGCGAGATTGTCTGCAAATCCGCTTTTGAGAGATTTCCCGCGCCGGGAATCTCGCGTTCGATTAGATACTTAGGCATGTTTGTTTCTCAACCTTCTTAGAAGAATTTGCGGAACCGCGAGCGGTAGCGACCGGCTGTTAGAGCCGATTGTGCTTCCAATTCTTTCTACTTCGAACGTGAATGCCGGCGTCCGGTCGCTACCGCTCGCGGTTCTGCACTGACCGCCATCCGGCCTAATTCTCAGTACGCCGCCAGCTTGCGCGCCGCTGCCAACACATCTTTCGTCTGCGGCAAGTAATAATCCTCGAGTGGCGGCGAATACGGCACCGGCGTGTCGATTGAAGCAACCCGCAGCACCGGCGCATCAAGCCATTCAAAAGCTTCTTCGGCAATGGTAGCCGCAATTTCACCGCCGATGCCCCCGGTACGCGAAGCCTCGTGCAACACGATTACGCGGTTGGTCTTCTTTGCGCTTGCCAGAATCGCCGGTTTGTCGAGCGGCGCCAGCGTGCGCAGATCGATCACCTCGACATCCAGACCTTCCTTCTCGAGTTCCTCCGCCGCATCCAGCGCAGTCAGCACCATCGCGCCAAAGGTAATGATCGAAAGGTCGCGTCCCGCACGCGCGGTGCGCGCCTTGCCGATTTCTACAATGTAATCGTCCGCCGGCAGCTCTTCGCGCAGACGCGGCAGTCGATAAAGTTTCTTGTGCTCAAAATACAAAACCGGATCGGGATCGCGAATCGCAGCTTTAATCAAACCCTTGGCGTCGTAGGCAGTTGCGGGCTCAACGATTTTCAATCCGGCAGTATTAAGAAAAAATGCCTCGGCGTTCAACGAATGAAATGGACCGGAACGCACGCCTGAACCGCAGGGGCCACGAAACACAGCCGGGATATTCGCGCCCCAGCGATAGCGGCACTTCGCCGCGTAGTTCGTCAGCAAATCAAAGCCGGCGGAAATGAAATCGATAAACTGGAACTCAGCGACTGCCTTCATGCCCATCAAGCCAGCGCCGCAGGCCGCGCCCACAATCGCTGCTTCGGAAATCGGCGTATCGACGACGCGTTCCTTGCCAAACTGATCGATCAAACCGTCGGTGACTTTGAACGCGCCGCCATACAAGCCGACGTCTTCACCGATGACAAACACCGTCGGATCGCGTTCCATCTCTTCCCAAATGCCCTGGCGAATCGCGTCGAGAAGCGTCGCCTGACCGCCGCGCTCGGGGCGTGATGATTTGTGTTCTTTCTTGGTAGCGGTTGCCATTTCTTCGTTAGGTCTTTGGTCTTTGGTCTTTGCAACCACGTCAATTAGTCTTTGGTTTCACCTTGCTTCTACAAAGACCAAAGCCCAAAGACCGTTTTTGCTTTAGTTTTTCAAATACTCCGGACGCAGTGCCGGCGGCACAATGTTGTTATCGAAAACCCCGTAAGCCGCCTGCTCAGGATCAGGCATCGGCGAAGACTCGGCCCAGGCGCAATCTTCCTCAATCTCGCGCAGCACTTCGGCAGTAATATCAGCCAACCGACCTTCATTCGCCAAGCCCCGTTCGGTGAGGTAACGTTCCAAGCGATCGACTGGATCGTTGTTCTTTTCCCACCATTCAATTTCGCCCGTTGGCACGTAGCGCTGATCGTCGTGTTCGGCGTGACCTCGACGCCGGTAGGTCTTGGCTTCGATCAAGACTGCGCCGCCGCTGCGTCGCGCAAAATCCGCCGCCCGCTTCGTCACCTCGTAACAGGCAATCACGTCGTTGCCATCGACGATGTGTGCGGGAATGTTGTAGCTGGCCGCCTTTTCCGCCAGGTCACGAACCGAAGTTTGCAAACTCGTCGGCGTGGAATACGCGTAATGGTTGTACTCAGCAATCACCAGCAGCGGCAACTGCTGCACGGCGGCGAAATTCAAGCCTTCGTGAAAAGCACCCGTGCTCATGCCGCCGTCGCCGATGTAGGCAATCGCCACCGTGCGTTTCTTCTGCATGCGCGCGGCGAGCAAGACGCCGGTCATGACCGGAATCATGTCGCCGAGATGCGAGATGGGACCAACGAAGCCTTTCGCCATGTCGCCGAAGTGAATGTTCAGATCGCGGCCGCCGGATGGCCCCCAGGCCTTGGCCATGTATTGCGCAAAAACTTCCCGCGGGCGAATACCTTTAACCAACACTGCACCCAGATCGCGAATCAAGGGCGTTATAAAGTCCTGTGGCGACAGCGCGTAAGCACTGCCAACGGCCGTTGCTTCCTGGCCCAGCGAACGAAATACGCCGCCCACAACTTTGGTCTGTCGATAAAGATTTACTAAACGTTCTTCAACCAAACGCGTGAGTTTCAAATAACGATAAAGCTCCAGCATCTGCTCTGGCTTGAGTGAAGTCTCGGTAGTGCAGCTCATCGGCTTGCCGTCGACCGGCCGCCGCGGCGCATATTTCGTGCTGACGCGCATTTGAAAAGGGGCTGGTCGTACCCGATGGCGGCGCCGCGGGTTCTTGTCCCCGGAACGCTGCCTGGATTCACTAGCTGCAGGTTTATTTGGTTGGTCCATTTGGCGAACCTTAAATATGAACTGCTAAATCGTGCACGCCCTCGGCGGCTTCCATGACTGCTTCGGAAACTGTCGGGTGCGCGTGCATTGTGCGGCCTAATTCTTCAGCCGTCGATTCGAGCTGCATGGCGACACAAGCCTCAGCAATCAGCTCAGTCGCATGTGGCCCAATAATGTGCACGCCGAGAATCTCGTCATACTTCTTATCAGCGACGATTTTGACGAAGCCCTCTTCCTCGCCCATGATGCGCGCTTTGCCGGAAGCCGAAAAGGGAAACTTGCCGACCTTAACGTCGTAACCTTGTTCTTTCGCTTTCGCCTCAGTCAGTCCAACAGAAGCAACTTCCGGATCACAATAGGTGCAGTTGGGAACCAAACGAAGGTTGATCGGCCGCACGCCTTTGTCGCCCGCCATGTGTTCGACCGCGACGATGCCTTCCTTCGAAGCAAGATGCGCGAGCCACGGCGTCGCCACCACGTCACCGATTGCGTACACGCCCTTCTCGTCTGTCTGCTGAAACTGATCGACCCCGAGGCACCCCTTCTCCACCTTGATCTTTGTGCCTTCGAGGCCGAGCCCTTCGGTGTAAGGCATACGACCAACAGCAACCAGAAGCATCTCAGCTTCGAGACTGACAGCTTCGCCTTTCGAAGTTTTGCCGGTCACGCGTACGCCGGCGTCTGTCTTCTCCAGCTTCTCGAGTTTCGTGTCGACCTGGGATTTGATACCGCGCTTGCGAAACGCGCGTTCCAGATCTTTGGAAACTTCTTCATCTTCCAGCGGAACTAATCTTGGCAACAACTCAACGATGGTAGTGTCCGCGCCGAAGCGCGAATAGACGGATGCGAACTCGACGCCTACCGCGCCGGCGCCCATCACGATTAGCGACTTGGGAACCTCTTTCAACTCCAGAATGTGATCGCTGTTGACGACATGCTGGCCGTCAGTTTCAAAACCAGGTATCGGACGGACCACTGAACCGGTGGCGATGATTATGTTCTTAGTTTGAATAGTTTGCTTTTGACCGTCGGCGCCCGTGACCTCGACCTTGCCTGGCAACGCCAGCTTGCCAGTCCCTTTGAACACTGTCACCTTGTTCTTCTTCATCAGGTACTCGATGCCCTTGGTATTCTTCAACACAACTTTGTCTTTGCGTTTTTGTACGTCGGCAAAAGCGAGTTGAATACCTGTCGCCTGGACACCGAAATCCGCCGCGTGCTGCATCTGTTCGTAAATGTGCGCGGACATCAGCATCTGCTTGGTCGGAATGCAGCCACGCAACGTGCACGTGCCGCCCAGGCGCGTGTCTTTTTCAATCATTGCGACCTTTAGGCCTAACTGGCCGGCGCGAATTGCGGCGACGTAACCGCCTGGTCCACTGCCGATGATGGTGACGTCAAACTGTTCGTTTGCCAATGAAATCAGAGCCTCCCGTGAACACGTGACAAGTAACAATTTCCAAATGTCAGGGTTAACCTGTCACTTGTTAACGTTCACTTATCAGCGATTTCCATGCTTTCTATTAGAGGCAGGCATTATAATCATTTGCTTGTCTTTCCTCCAATTGGCTGATTTTGCAGAACCGCGAGCGGTAGCGACCGGATGCTGAGTTCAACTTATGCCGGTAAGAATCAAGGAGAGCCTTGGGGCCGTGTTGGCTACGACCTGCCTGCTACTGAGGTTGACTGCAGCATCCGGTCGCTACCGCTCTCGGTTCCGCAGTTGAATCTGTGTAATCGCGTAATCTATGGACTGTTTTCCCAAGGTGAACTAATGAAACACTCTGAAGGATTTCTTAAGGTAGTCAACGATGCCAAGAGTCGCATCCGCGAAGTCACAGTTGACGAAACGAAGCAGCGCCTGAAGGCTAACGTTGATGCCAAACTGATCGATGTTCGCGAGGACAACGAATGGGAAGCCAGTCACGCCGCCGGTGCCGAACATCTCGGCAAAGGCATCATTGAACGCGACATCGAGGCGACCGTTCCTGACAAAGCAACCGAGCTGATCCTCTATTGCGGCGGCGGCTTTCGTTCCGCGCTTGCCGCCGATGTGCTGCAAACGATGGGCTATACCAATGTCTTCTCAATGGCCGGCGGTTGGAAAGCGTGGAAAGATTCCGGCGGGGATGTTGTCTAGAGTTGTTCCTTCTGATCAGCCTTAGGCTCGTCGCCGTCAGTCAAGCGGCGCACAATCTGCAGCAATTGATCGAGGTCGAGTGGTTTAGTCAGGTGTTCAGCAAAGCCTTCTTCCAGCGCGCGATCGACATCGGCGCCGCGTCCGTACCCGGTCAAGGCCACCGCCGGCACATTCGCCATCGAGGGCAGCTCTCGTAGCTTTTGCAGTAGTTGATAACCGTCCATCTCCGGCATCGAAATATCCGAGACGACCAAATCAAAGTTTTTGCGCCCCGCAATCTCCAGCGCTTCGGCGCCGCTGCGTGCTAACTCGACAAACGCGCCTTCCAATTGCAGCAGCTGGCCAAGCATATCTGTGGTTTCTCCCGAGTCGTCAACCACCAGAATAAATTTATTATTTAGTGCTCCGGTCGCGCCCGTTCTCTCCGATTCGAGGCCCGCCACTCCGGCTTTATATAAAGGCAGCCAAACTGAGAAGCGCGCACCAGCACCGACGCCTTCCGATTCGGCGGCGACCCGACCGCCGTGCAATTCAGCAAGTTGTTTGACCAGCGCCAGCCCGATGCCCATGCCCCCCTGACGGCGGGCGCTGCTCGCGTCTGCCTGACGAAAAATCTCGAACACGTGCGGCAAAAAGGCGGCAGAAATTCCCTGGCCAGTATCCGCCACTACAAATTTCGCATCATCACCCTCTCTGGTTAACGTGATCTTCACTTCGCCATCGACCGGCGTAAACTTGACGGCGTTGTTCAGCAAATTCCAGGCGACCTGGCCCAGGCGAACCGGATCGCCTTCGATGACAAGAATCTCGGAATCCATGGCGATGCTTAGGTTTAGTCGCTTGTTGATCGCTTCGGTGCGGACGGTTTCAATTGCGTCGGTGATAATGGTCGATAGCGACACTGGTTGCTGGTTCAGTGCAACTTTGCCCATCTGCAAACGCGAAAGATCCAACAAGTCAGAAACGAGTTGAGCCTGAGCCAATGCGTTACGGCGTATCGTGTTGGCGGCTTTAACAACAAAAGCATGAGATTGGCTTTCGTCGCTGCGGCGCAGGATTTCCGCATAGCCGATAACTACATTCAGCGGGTTGCGCAGCTCATGAGAAAGCGTCGCGAGGAATTCGTCTTTCAAGCGATTCGCGTCTTCAGCTTCAGCTCGCGCCTGTTGCTCGCGCGTCAACAACTTGTCGCGCTCCTGCTCGGTACGGCGGCGGTTCGTATTGTCAACTGACACACCCACGATGCCGATGAGGTTTCCCTCTTTATCGGATATGGGCGAGTCGGTCACCATCACCGGAAACTCAACGCCATCGCGGCGCTTAACCAGAAATTCTCCCGACCAGCTCTTTCCCTGCTTTAAGGTGGCGAGAATCTCCGCCGCTTGCTCGCGTACTGCTTCAGCGGGCATGATGTCCATTATGTTTGCGGCGAGCGCCTCTGCTGCCGACCAGCCGTACAGCTTCTCGGCAAATGAGTTCCAATAAATTATGTTGCCTTCGAGGTCTGTGGCGATGACAGATTGTTCGACAGCGTCCAGGAGGTGCGCCTGAAAACCTATTTCCACTTCAGCTTGTTTGCGCTCGCTGATATCGCGCAAATAAACCGATAACCCTGCTTCTGAAGGATAGAGGTGCGCTTCGAACCAGCTGTCCGGAACAATTGACGATTTCAATTCGAAGTGCTCCGGCGTCAAGTTTTCCATTGCCTTGTGACAGTGAGCATGAAGCGCGGAATCGACCGCCGCCGGAAACACTTGCCAGATTACCTTGCCGATCAACTCTTCACGAGTCTTGCCAAAGCGCTCTAAAGTTTGCCGGTTGATTTCGGTAAAACGCCATTCGCTGTCCAACGAGTAAAACAAATCGGTAACGCTCTCGAGGATGGTTACAACTTTTTGCCTCGACTCGCGCAGGGCCGCAAACGTTTCATGGCGTTCGCGCGTAGCGTCCGCCAGTTCCATTTCATAAAGGCGTGCATTGCTTAAGGCGATTGCTGCCTGATCGGCAAGCGCGGACAGCTGCCACTGTTCTTCGGCGTCCAGCGGTGAAACGCGCGCAATCACCAGCAGGCCGTTTAGCGCCTGCTTGGCAATGACTGGGACGGAAACGAGTTCTTCGCCGCCGCCTAACAAGAGCGCGTCGCGAAGTTGTCTTACTACATCCTCTTCCATGCGTCCGCTGAAGTTTTTGATTAAATCCTGATCGATTCCTTGAGCGGCGCGGATGCGCAGTCGACCTTCCTTGTCGACGAGTAGGAGCACGCTTACCTTTGCTTCAAACAGCTGAGCAGCGTTCTGGACAATCAAATCGAGCACTTCATCAAAGTTTAGTGAGGTAGTGATGGCGCGGTTGATTTCCGCCAACCGGC
>JBDTTW010000280.1:0-15894 GCA_039930405.1 bacterium | reverse complement strand
TCATAAATGAACAGGGTAAGCTCGTTGCTCAATATGATAAGATTCGCCTGCTGCCTTTTGGCGAGTATGTTCCGTTGCCCGACTGGGTTCCGGGCGCGGGTTTGATAAGAGCAATCGTCGGCGATTTCACTGCCGGGACGAACTATCGTTTGATGCCGGTGGGAAATTTGCGAGCTGGTGTTTTCATCTGTATCGAGTCCGCCTATCCATCGATCGCACGTCGCTTCACGAACGAAGGTGCGGATGTGCTGATCAATATTTCTAACGATGGTTATCTGGGCCCGACCGCAGTGATGCGACAGCACCTCGCTAACGCTGTTTTTCGCGCGACAGAAAATGGACGACCGTTACTGAGCGTAACCAATACCGGAATTACGGCGTTCGTTGAGCCGAATGGTGAGACAAAGGATGCGACCTCGGGCTTTAAACCGGAAGTTCGAATTTGGAGTGTGTCACCACCGTCAGGCGGACGTACGTTCTATACAAAGCATGGTGACGTTTTCGTTATCAGTTGTGCTGTTCTTAGTTTATTGATTCTTGTTTTCACATTCGTCGGCAGTGACGGAAAGCGGCAAAGATTTTAAGCGAGTTGGCCGGAGGATTAATGATCGAAACGTTATCAATTCAGGAATTACGAACATCATTTGAAGAGTTGCGCGGGCGCGTTGAGCAACTCGGGAGGTTTCTTTGATGTTGCGGCGCGGAAAAAGGAACTAGCGGCTATCGAAGGCCAGGCCTCGGCGCCGGATTTTTGGAATGATCAAGACGCCGCACAAAAGCTTTTGCAACGACGCAGCGTGCTTGAGAAAAAGATTAACCGCCAGGAACACTTTGAGCTGCAGCTAAGCGACGCGGGCGTACTCTTTGAGTTTGCGGAATCAGATGAAGAATCTTTGAAAGAACTACGTGCACTAGTTGGACGGCTCGAGCATGAGATCAGCGTTGCCGAAACTGAAATGCTGCTGAGCGGCGCCAACGATCAACTGAACGCTATCTGTACAATTCATCCTGGGGCCGGCGGCACTGAATCTCAGGATTGGGCAGAGATGCTGTTGCGCATGTACCTGAAGTGGGCCGAGCAACGCGAATTCAAAACCGAGATCATCGACTATCAACCTGGAGAAGAAGCGGGCTTGAAAGGCGTTACGTTCAGAGTGGAAGGCGAATACGCTTACGGCCTTTTGTCGGCAGAGGCGGGCGTGCACCGCCTTGTGCGAATCTCTCCTTTTGATCAGGCCGCGCGGCGTCACACTTCTTTTGCTTCCCTGTTTGTTTATCCTGAGATAGACGAAAACATCGAAGTGGAGATCAACGAAAAAGACTTGCGCGTGGACACCTATCGCGCTACCGGCGCCGGCGGTCAGCACATCAACACGACTGACTCAGCGGTGCGCATTACCCACCTGCCAACCAATATTGTCGTGCAGTGTCAGAATCAGCGTTCACAACACCAGAACCGCGCCGTGGCGATGCAGGTACTGCGTTCGCGTCTTTATGAACTGGAGTTGGAAAAGCGGAGAGCCGAAACGGCCGAGTTGGAAGCAAACCGGGCGGACATCTCTTTTGGATCGCAGATCAGAAGCTACGTGCTCGCTCCTTATCAGCTCGTCAAAGATACTCGCACTAAACTGGAGCGCGGAAATGTGGATGCAGTGCTTGGCGGCGACCTCGATGATTTTATCAAGGCGTATTTGCTGTCGAAGAAGGCAGCCTAGTTGACTAACGTCAAACAAAAAATGGCCACTACCGAATTTGAAGAAAAGCCGCGGGTAATTACGCCGCGAAACAGCCGCCGCAGGGAAATTGTGGCGATTCTGCTTTTCGCGGTGGGTCTGCTGCTGGCGTTGTGCCTGGTTTCAGCGGCATTTTATCCCAGCGATCCCTCATGGAACTCCGCGAGTCAGGGTATGACGCGCAACTGGGCAGGCTCTATCGGTGCAAACGTTGCCGCGCTGTTATTTCAGGCAATCGGGATCGCCGCGTATCTGCTGCCGGTGTTGTTGTTTGGTGCTGCCTGGCGCCGTTTTCGCACGCGCAGCATCCGCGCGCCGTTCTTTCGCTTGCTGGGCTTGCTAATCCTGACGCTGTCCGCTGCCGCGTTACTTTCAATTTCCGGACTTCAGCCACTTTTTGATTCGAGCGTGCAGCCAGGCGGTTTAATAGGAACATTGATTTCGCGCGGGCTCGAAAGTGGGCTAAACACCGTCGGCGCGACTGTTCTTCTTATTGCGGTCGCTGCGACCGGCCTATTACTCGCCACCAACTTTTCATTTGTCGATCTTTATCAAAAGCTTGCGACTTTATTTGCTGACCGGTTCGCCTTTGTAGGCAAACTGCCCGAACGATTCAAAGCCTGGCGCGAAGTGCGGCGCGAAGAGGCGCGGCTGCGAAATGAGAAACGCGCGGCTTTGAAAGCTGAACACCTGGCAGCGCGCGCGGCGATGAAGAGTTCGCCCGAGCTGAGTCCGGAACAGCGCATCGCACAGTTCATGGAAGCGCCGGCAACGGGACCCCTGGGGGCCGAAACAATCAATCGCGGCGAAGCGCGCATGGTCCAACAGGCGCAACCGGCGGAAGCAAGCGCTGAACCCGCGCGCGCCGCAGCCGCAGGCGCGGGAGCCCAAACAGCCACCGTGGTCGAAGGCCGTTCTGGCCGCCGCTCGATCTTTCCGCGCGGCAACGGCAACGCGGCAGTTGAGGAAGAAGAAGATGTCGAGGAGATGGTCAAGGGCGCGTCAGTCCTGCGTCCGAAAGGCGAGGCGCCGGCGACCGGAAAACTTCCCTTCGACGCCGATCGCTCGAAACGTGTCTCGTATACCGATTACTCAATGCCGCCGCTAGAGTTTTTGAACGAAGCGCCGCCGCACAGTGAGCAGGCCGACACGGAACTGTTAAGTCTGGCGACGCGCCTTGCCGAAAAGTGCAAAGAGTTTAACGTCACCGGCCAAATCAAACACATCTGTCCCGGACCGGTGGTAACGACTTATGAGTTCAAACCCGATCCGGGTGTTAAGTACTCGCGCGTCGTTTCGCTGGTTGATGATCTGTGTTTGGCATTGAAAGCGGAATCAATTCGCATCGACCGCATGCCGGGCAAACCCCACGTCGGTATCGAGGTTCCTAATCCGCGTCGCGAAACAATTTTCCTGCGCGAGGTGATCGAGTCGCGCGCATTTCGTGAATCATCTTCCAAACTTACGATTGCGCTGGGCAAGACGATCGACGGCCTGAACTATGTCGCGGATTTGGCGAAGATGCCGCACCTGCTTATCGCCGGCACAACCGGAGCCGGCAAGTCTGTCGGCGTTAATGCCCTGATCGTTTCCATTCTCTACCGCGCACGACCCGACGAAGTTAAGTTCATCCTAATTGATCCAAAGCGGTTGGAGTTGGGTCTCTATGCGGACATTCCGCACCTGGCGACCCCGATTATTACGGATCCGAAAGTGGCATCGCGTTCACTAAAATGGGCAGTCAAAGAGATGGAGCAGCGCTACAAGGATCTCGCCGGTTGGGGCGTGCGCAACATCGACGGCTACAACACGGAAATCATGCGTCGGAATCTCGTCAAGGAATACGACGACAAAGGCGAGCCGCATAAGCCGCTTCCCTACATCGTGATCATTATCGACGAGCTTGCCGATTTAATGATGACCTCGGGACGCGAAGTCGAAGAATCCATCACCCGCCTGGCGCAAATGGCACGCGCGGTCGGCATTCATCTGGTGCTGGCGACGCAGCGTCCCTCAGTCGACGTGATTACCGGCTTAATCAAAGCAAATTTTCCGTCGCGCATTTCGTTCCGCGTCTCTTCCAAAGTCGACTCGCGCACCATCATCGATACCAACGGCGCTGAACACCTGCTCGGTCGCGGCGACATGCTGTTTCTGCCGCCGGGCACCTCGCGGCTTATCCGCGTTCACGGCGCCTACATCGACGAAACAGAAATTGGGCGCATCGTGGCGCACGCCAAGGCTCAGGGCACACCTGAATACGATGACACGATAACGCAGTCAGAAGAGGAAGCGCTGGGATTGGAAGATAGCGGCGGCGAGCACGATGAGCTTTTCGAAGAAGCCCTGCGCATATGCGTCGAGATGAAACGCGCCTCGACCTCCGTGCTGCAACGACGCCTACGCATCGGCTACGGACGTGCCGCCGCGATCCTCGACATCATGGAACGCGAAGGCTTGATTGGGCAGGCTGATGGTTCAAGGCCGCGCCCGGTGCTGGGCCGCGCCTATGAGATGATGGCGCAGTGGGATGAAGGCGGCGGCGAAGAAGAATAAGTTGCACAGACTTTAGTCGGTGGTTCTCTGAAAGGCACAGACTAAAGTCTGCCACTGCTTTGAAACATTTTTCCACGGTTCCTGTGGAAAACTCTGTGGACATCGCCCCATAAAACAGACGAAGTTTTGAAATAATTAGACTTCCAGCAAACTGCACACCTGAGCGGCAACGTCACAAGCTCTTCACGACCACGGACTTGCATAACATGAAACAGGTTCGCTTCGCAGCAAAGCCCGACGCCTGGTTGTTTCTGCTGCTGCTGGTCTTGATAATTGGTAGTTCTTGTGGGCGACTGCCGCGCAGTAACACCGCCGCACGCGCCGTTCACACCACCCAAGCGGCTGTTCAACTCAACCTAAACACGGCGTCAGCCCGGGAATTGGAACAACTTCCAGGCGTCGGCAAAGTCGTTGCTGAACGGATCGTGGCTTACCGCGAACAATACGGTAGCTTTCGCCGCCCGGCAGAGTTGCTGATGGTTAATGGCGTTAGCGACAAAAAGTTTCGCGCAATTCAAGGTCTAATTGTGGTGGAGTGATGATTTCGCCCGCTTTAGCTGGCGAATGCGAACCGAGGCTTTGAAGGTCTCGGGCCTGAATCAGGTTCCCGATGCCGCCGTGTTACAATCAGTTCCTAAATTAGAACTCAGGAGATGTTTTGCAATGCCTTATTCCGAACTGATGATCCGCCCCATGCGCGAGGAATTGACGCGTATCGGTGTCGAAGAACTGCGCACGCCCGAGCAAGTCGACGAAACGCTCACTAAGACCGATGGCACCGTGATGGTAGTGGTGAACTCGATCTGCGGTTGCGCCGCCGGTAAAGCCCGACCGGGCATTGCCCAAGCCCTACAGCACAGCGTCACGCCCGACAAAGTCGCCACCGTTTTCGCTGGCGCCGACATCGAGGCGACTGACAAAGCACGAGGCTATTTTACCGGCTACGCGCCATCGTCACCTTCGATCGCGCTGCTAAAAGACGGCAAGCTGGTTTACATGATGGAGCGTCGCCAGATTGAAGGTAAGGATGCTTCACAGGTCGCAAACGAGCTTATCCAGGCGTTTGATCAGCATTGCGTCAAAGCTGACGCAACTTCAAACTGAGAAATCAGCCGCGGATTAATGCAGATAAAAACGGATCTGAAAGTTTCTAAAACGTCTAGTTAGATCTGTTTGGTGCTCTCCGAAGGCTCTTCGTCGTTTCCGCGTAAATCTGCGTTAATCCGCGGCCACGCCCGCTTCAGTGAATCTCTTTTGAAAGCCTCGCCGGGCCGAGCAGCTTGGCGAACTCCGCATGGGCCAGGACCACCTCTGGCGACTGCTGCACTGAAACAAAATACTTCTGCTGAAATTCTCCGCCTGCTTCGGTCGGAACCAGCAACAGCCTCGCCTCCTCGATTAATGCCGCAGCGGTGCTTTCGCTGGTTGGCTCACGCGCATCGAGTGCCTCGTCAATTTGCACAATCAATTCCGAAAGGTGCCGCAGCCAGGCAAACCAGGGGTTATGCATGACGAGGTTTAAGAATTCGTAGCTATTCTCGATCCGCCCATGGGCCCGCTCATAACCCACTCGTTCAAAATCAAGCAAGGATTTATGCAAGCGCAAGAGTATGTGCCGGATGTCAATCAGTTTTTGTTTTGTGCCTTCGGCAATCGGCTCGTCAGCATCCACAGGCCCCACCACCTTTTTCTGGATTTCAGTGTGCAGATAGCTTAACTACTGCCTCGCGCTTAGGCAAAAGCTCGCTCAAAGTTATATCGACGACATCTAATTCCTGGCGCGGTTGCGTGTTATGATCGCGGGCAATGCCGGCCCCCTTCAGCCTCAACACTCCCGTTGAAGATCTCTACAGGTATCGGCTTGCTCGTTTCGGACAAACGTCAGCGCAAAGACTAGCCGCCGCACTGAAATCGCAGTTTGGAAAAAAGAATGCCGCAGAAGTCATCGTTGAGGACTTGCTCGGCTACCTGCCGATGCGCTACGAGGATCGTTCGCACTCCGCGCGCATACGCGAACTTACCGAGGGTATGGAAGCTTCGCTGGAATTGGAAGTGAAAGTTGCCGGAGGTTATCAAGTAAGAAATCGCCGCTCCTTTAGCAGGTCGAGCCTATTCATTTTCGAAGTCACCGCAACTGACCCGGAAAGAACCGGCCAGCCCGTGGTTGTATGGTGGTTCATTTCCGGATCGCACGCGCACGACATCGTGACTTACCATACAAAACGATTTCAACAAGGCGCGCGGTTTATGACTTTCGGCGCCTGGACGTGGGACAAGCGCCGCGCGACTTATTCGCTGCACCTTAACAAACCGGCGGACGAGCTCGAGATGTTATCGCCGGTTGAGAACGACGCAAACAAGGATGAGGACGCGTACGATCCGAAGCTGGCAGCGATTCATGTCGGGCGCAGTGTTCCGATTTATCGCAAGCTTGGTGACTTTACTTCCAAACGCCTGCGTGAGGTTGTCCATGCAACCCTGGCGCTGTTGCCCGATGCGGCCATCCCCGAAACCCTGCCCGCCGAATTGCGCCGTCGCCATAAACTTATTAATCGCGGTGCTGCGTTGCGATCCATTCATTTCCCGACCGACGACACGCCGCTTAAGTTGTATGAACAGGCGCGCAGTCCTGCTCATCTTCGTCTCATCTTTGAAGATTTCTTTTGGGTCGTGCTGGCAATCGCTTTGAAGCGGGGCAAACGCACAAAAGAGACAAAATCGGCGATCATCAAGCTCGACCGCGCCACCAAACTGCGGATTGGTTCAGTGCTGCCGTTTAAGTTGACCGAGGCGCAACGCCGCGTCGTCAAGGAAATTTTCAAAGATTTGCAGTCGACGGCGCCGATGAACCGATTGCTGCAAGGAGACGTCGGCAGCGGCAAGACCATCGTTGCGTTGATCGCGATGCTGGCGGCGATGGAGAGCGGTTACCAGACCGCGCTGATGGCGCCGACAGAAATTCTGGCCGAGCAACACGCGCGGAATATCAAGCGGCTGCTGGCGAAAGCGCCGTATCGAGTTGAACTATTGACCGGTTCATTGCGCGCGGCGGAAAAAAGAAAGCTGCAGCTCGAACTGGCGGCTGGCGAGATTCATGCTTGCATCGGCACGCACGCGTTGATTCAGGAGTCGGTGTCTTTCGACAAACTCGGCCTCGCGGTTATCGACGAGCAGCACCGCTTCGGTGTGATGCAGCGCGCTGAATTACGCGCGCGCGGACTAAATCCCGACGTGCTGGTGATGACCGCGACACCGATTCCGCGCTCGCTGACGATGACGATCTATGGCGACCTCGATGTTTCGGTTATTGATGAAATGCCGCCCGGCAGAACGCCGATTGAAACTATAGTTCTGAGCGAAGAACAACGTCTCGAGGTCAAGCAAATAATTGCTCGCGAAGTGCGCGCCGGGCGACAGGTCTACGTGGTTTATCCGCTCGTCGAAGAGTCAGAGAAGATGGACCTGAAAGACGCGACCCGCAGATATGAGTACTTGCGCGACAAGGTCTTTCCCAAGTTCTCGGTGGGCCTGGTCCACGGCAAAATGAAAGCAGCCGACAAAGAAGAAATCATGCGGCGGTTTGTTTCCGGCGAGATTCAGATTCTAGTGTCGACCACGGTGATTGAAGTTGGCGTCGACGTGCCGAACGCGTCGGTCATGGTGGTTGAGCATGCGGAACGATTTGGTTTGTCGCAACTTCATCAACTGCGCGGGCGCGTCGGGCGCGGCGCTGAGAAAAGCTACTGCCTGCTGCTGGCTGCGGAAACCAAGACCAGTGTGGCCACCGAACGGCTCGGTATCATGGCCGAGACGAATGATGGGTTTAAGATTGCCGAGAAGGATCTGGAACTGCGCGGACCGGGCGAATTGTTGGGCACAAAACAATCGGGCTTGCCGGAATTTCGTATCGGTAATCTGGTACGCGATCAGCAAATACTGGCGGCCGCAAAGAAAGAAGCTGATTTCTATCTCGCAAAAGGTGAGCGCTCGCCCGAGACCGCACAGATGATTGAACGTGTGCGCTCGACTGCTCGCTTCGGCCTGGCCGCAGTCGGATAAAACCGTGTCCGCAGATTGCGCCGATTCCGCAGCTTCAAAAAGCAAAAAACGACTTGGCACTTGCGTTCTGGCCTTTGATACAAGCAATCACTGTCTTGTAACTTGTGTAATCGGCGTAATCCGCGGATAAGTGTTTGGATCAAACTTGCGAATCATTGCCGGAAAATATCGCGGTCGAAATCTGAAGAGTCCCCCGTCGCTTGAGGTGCGGCCGACTTCCGATCGTCTGCGCGAGACGCTCTTCAACGTCATTGCACCAAGAATCGAAGGCGCGCGCTTTCTCGATCTCTGCGCCGGCTCGGGCGCGGTTGGCATTGAGGCCCTGTCGCGCGGCGCAAGCGACGTCAACTTCGTTGATAAGTCGCGAAAGATGTGCGCGTTGGTCGAAGCCAACCTCGACCTCTGTCGCGTCCCGGAAGAGCAAACAAAAGTGGTCCAGGCAGAAGCTGCTGACTATCTTTCGCGCAGTCTCAAACAAAAAATAACGGCGTGGGATCTTGTTTTTTTCGATCCGCCTTATGCGACGGATTATCTTCCGGTTATGGAACTTTTCGGACGAAACACGGGAAAGTTGTTAGCAAACGAAGGCCTGCTGATCGTCGAGCACCATCATAAAAATGGTTTACCAGATGAGCTTGGGAGTATAATCCGCAGCCGAACACTCAAGCAGGGCGATTCCGCACTAAGTTTCTTTTCCATGAAGCGCTGACTCTTCAGCCGCCTCTCAAATTTTCAGGAGGGACCATGAAATCATCTCTTTCGCGCCGCGGCTTTGCAAAAGTTTTGAGCGCCGGCGCGGCGTATGCCGCACTTAATCCATCGTTTGCCATGTCAACGCCGGCGTTGCGGCTGGTCAATAGCAGCCCGACGTTGGTTCGACTGAATTCAAATGAAAATCCTTATGGACCATCGCCGCTGGCGGTTAGGGCAATGACCGATGCCTTTAGTTTGGCGTGGCGGTATCCAGACGAACATGAAGGAGTGCTAGTCGATGCTTTGGCAAAACTGAATAGTGTCTCAAGCGATCAAATTCTTTTGGGGAGTGGTTCGGGCGAAATCTTGAAAGTCGCTGCGGCAGCGTTAAGCGGTCCAGGTAAGAAGTTGGTGGTAGGGCACCCGACGTTCGAAGCTATTCTTGCATATGCGGCCGTAGCTGGAGCGGAAGTAGTAAAAATTAATCTCACTTCTGACTATGCCCACGATCTGCCGAAAATGCTGGCGGAGAAAAATGCCGGCTTGATCTACATCTGCAATCCCAACAATCCGACTGCAAGTATTACCCCGAAAGATCAACTGCGTTCATTTCTCGGGAAGGTGCCGGCGCAAACCATCGTGCTGGTTGACGAGGCGTATCATCACTACGTCGAGTCGAACGACTACGAGAGCGTGATTCCGCTGATTGCGCAGCATCCAAACCTGATGGTGGCGCGCACGTTTTCGAAAATCTACAGCATGGCCGGATTGCGCTGTGGCTACTGCGTGGCGCGGCCGGAATTAATCCAGCGAATGCGCGCACAGCAAGCCTGGGACAGCGTGAATATCATGGCGATGGTAGCGGCGATCGCGAGTTTGCAGGACCGCGAACAGGTGGAGCAGGGGCGCCGCCGCAACGCCGAAGTTAAGAGCTATGTCTACTCGGAGCTCGAGAAGGCGGGTTACAAATACATTCCCTCGCACGCTAACTTCATGATGATTGACCTGCGCCGGGAGGTGCGGCCGGTCATCGGCGCCATGAACGATCGCAAGGTGCAAGTCGGCCGCGTGTTTCCCGCGATGCCAAACTTCATGCGCGTTACTGTCGGCACCCGCCCGCAGATGGAAGCGTTTGTTTCTGCCTTCCGCTCCGTAATGAGCTAAAAACCCAGCGCGCGCGATTGGAATAGCACAATGGCGCAGATTACAAGTTTGCGGCACCATGAGGTCAGTACCACCACGCGGTAGCGGGTGGGTCTTCTGATCGGTGATTGGTGATTGGCGATTGCCGTTTGGCTGATACCGTAACCCTATCCGAAATCCTCGATCGGCAATCCCCAATCGGAGAACCCACCCGCTACTGCGTGGTGGTACTGACCTCATGACATTGTTAGAATCAATTCATGCTTGTTCTTGGAATCGAAACGTCGTGTGACGAAACCGCTGCTGCACTGGTGCGCGACGGTCGCGAAATCGTTTCGTCCGTCATCGCCTCGCAAATCGAAACTCACAAACGTTTTGGCGGCGTTGTACCCGAGCTCGCTTCGCGCGAACATCTCGAAAAGATCGTTCCGATCGTTGAAGAGGCATTTACCCGCGGCAATGTTCATAAAGAAGAGATCGACGGCATCGCAGTCACGATTGGGCCAGGTTTGGTGGGATCGTTATTGGTCGGGGTGTCCTATGCGAAGGCCATGGCGTTTGCGCTGGAAAAGCCGCTGGTCGGAGTAAACCACATCGAGGGTCACATCTATTCGGTCGCCTTCGAAAACCCACCCGTCGAATACCCCGCGCTGGCTTTGGTTGTTTCCGGCGGCCACACGAATCTGTTTTTCGTGCCTGAGCCGGGCAAGTACAAAGTTGTAGCCCGCACGCGCGACGATGCGGCCGGCGAAGCGTTCGACAAAGTTGCCAAGCTGCTCGGTCTCGGTTATCCCGGTGGGCCAATCATCGAACGCCTGGCCCGCGAAGGTAATCCAAAGGCGGTAAAGTTTTCGGTGCCGCGCATGGGCGATGGCTCACCTGATTTTAGTTTTAGCGGCTTGAAAACTGCGGTCACCAAATATGTGCGCGAAAGCGGAGTGCGTCCGGTTGAGAACGGCGATCCGCCATCGCAAGCGATCAAAGATCTCGCCGCCAGTTTCCAAAACACTGTGATTCGTTCTTTGGTGGGAACAACTGAACGAGTAGCTGAAGAATATGGGCCACGAACTTTGATTGTCGCGGGCGGCGTCGCCTGCAATGGTGCGCTGCGCGAAGCGGCCGGCAAGGCAGCTGCGCAATTTGGCATTCCCGCCTACTTCCCTTCACTGCATCTATCGACAGACAACGCGGCGATGATTGCGGCAGCCGGAACGGTCAAGCTTCAGGCCGGCGAGCGCGCTGGCTTCGATCTCAACGCCGACGTAACCTTACGTCTGCAAAATCTCGATAATCCGGATGAAGCGTTGCGCCAGGCTAAAGTCCGTTACCGGTTGTGATGTCCGGCAAACTTCAGTTTCTCGTTTGAAAGGATGTTCGACAAACTGAAGTTTATCGGACATTACTGCCTACTGCTCCTGCCGACTGCCTACTTCTCTGTGTCTTGGCCTCGTCACGCGAGGCCGGTAGTTGGCCTTATCAACCTTCGATAACGCTCGCAGCGCTCACCGCCTTTTTCTCGTAAGCGGCGATAGTCGCGATGTTCGCCTTCTCCACCACACTGAGCGAGGCATCGGAATAGTTCGGGTCGGCTTTGTACCAGTCGAAACTCGAAAAATACTTTTGCAGCCACGGCTCCTTGAAAACTTTGCCGCGACGCGCATAAATCTCCTGCCGCATCTGGCTGGCATCTTCAACAAAAAGCCCTGCAAGCAACGCGCGAGTAACGGGTTTCGTACTCAGATTATCGTGGGTCTTTTTTTCATAGGCGACGATCGTTTCAACGTTCGTTTTTTCACTGCCGGTTACCTGTTCATCTTTGAAGTTTTCGTCCGGCTGGTACCAGGGCTGGCTAAAGAAGTACTGGGCCAGCCAGGGCGCCTGGAATGAACGCCCATGCCGCGCATAAATCTCATTTCGCAGCAGGCGCAGCTCGTAAAGGCTCAACCCGTGCAGCATCTGCGCCGAGATCAAGCGATTTTCAAACAACTCCATATCGCCGGGAGCCAGCGCTACCTTGCGTGAACGTTTTTGCGCCAGCGAAATTGTCGCGAGGTTCTTCTGTTCGATCGCGGACAGCGACTTGGGATCGTACTTGCCCGGCTTGTACCAGTAACGCTCGTCAAAGTACTGCTGTAGCCACGCATCGCTCTCAAAACGCTTGCCGTGAATCGCTTCGATTTCCGAGCTCAGCACCAGCCATTCGGCGCCGCTGTGCTTACCGAGCTTGCGTGCAGTCAACGCACGCGTGCGCCAGTAACGCATGTCACCCGGCTGCACAGTCTCGTGTTTGCTTGCTTCGGCGACGCGAATCAAATCGAGGTTGTTGCGTTCGGTCGCATTCAGCCTTGAGTTTTGAAAGTCAGGATTCGGTTTGTACCAATCCTGCGCTTCCAAATAGGCTTTGATCGTCGCGTCCTTGAAGACACGCCCGTGCCGGCCAAAAACGATGCCACGCATCAGTGTCAGATCTTCAAGCGAAACATTCGCAACGTCAGGGGACTTGAGCGCAGACTTTGCAAAATCAAAGTTTTGCCAGCGCTCCATGCTGTCCTGCGCCCGAGCCGTGGCAGACGTTAAGACAACCAGAATTGCGAGAACTAGAACATGAAATCTATGGGGGAAGTGATTCATGACTGCGCTCCGTCGTGCCCTCGGCACAGATGTTTACAGTAATCAGTTGTTGGTTTGAAACCTGGGAAAGTGACCTTCACATTTCGAGGACATCGCCCGATTGAATCCAGGAACTGCCGGATGGTCCGAGACCTTACGCACATCAGACGGCGCAGCCGAGACGGAGCCGGTTCAACCAAAGATGTCGCGAACTTTGTCGACCAGGCCCTTGTCTTCCAGGTCCTTGTTCTCGACCACCGCAAGCTGTTCAAGAAGTCTTCGCTGTTCGCGCGTCAACGACGTCGGCGTCACGACGCTCACGGAAACAAACAAGTCGCCGTGACCACGGCCGCCGAGCACCGGCATGCCTTTGTTTTTCAAGCGAAACACCGTACCCGTTTGCGTGCCGGTAGGAATCTTGATCTTCTCTTCACTTTCGAGAGTGGGCACAAAAACATCAGAGCCCAGGGCCGCCTGCGCGAAGGTAATCGGCAGCGACACGTAAAGATTACTTCCCTGCCGTTCGAAGCGTTCGTGTTCGGCCAGATGAATCACGACATATAAATCGCCGGCTGGCCCACCTTGCGTGCCCGACTCGCCTTCGCCCTGCACTCGCAGACGTGAACCGGTTTCGACACCCGCCGGAATCTTGACCTCCATCTGCTTTTCGCGCTCGACACGGCCGGCGCCGTGACAACCTGCGCAGGGATTCTTAACGACGCGTCCAGCGCCGCGGCAGACCGAACAAGTGCGGGCGACGGAAAAGAAGCCCTGCTGATAGCGTACCTGTCCCGAGCCCTGGCAGTTGCTGCAAGTTTCAGGTTGCGAGCCAGCTGCCGCGCCGTTGCCTTTGCAGCTTTCGCAAGTTTCCAACCGCGGAATCCGCAGTTGCGCAGTCATCCCGGCGTACGCTTCTTCAAGAGTTATTTCGAGGTCGTAACGCAGGTCAGCGCCGCGTTGTGCTGTTGAACGGCGAGCGCCGCCGCGGCCAGTTCCGAACACGTCACCAAACCCGAAAAGATCGCCAAGGATATCTTCGATGCCGCCAAATCCAGGTGCACCCCAGGTCTGCCCAGCACCGCTCGAAACGCCCGCATGGCCGAAATGATCGTAACGCTGGCGCTGGGTGGCATCGGCCAGCACGCTATACGCCTCAGCCGCTTCTTTGAATTTTTCTTCCGCGCTCGCGTCGCCCGGGTTTTTGTCCGGATGATACTTGACGGCCAGACGACGGTACGCGCTCTTCATTTCCTGGTCAGTCGCGGTTCGACTGACTCCTAAAACTTCGTAATAATCTCGCTTGCTCATTCAGTATTTCTTAAAACCTTTCCTGGTCAATTGATGTGGCAAAATCTCTTCTTACTTAAAACTAATTCGAATCATCTGCGCCCGCGGGTGTCGCATCGTTCGACGGTTTCATCATCGCATTTGTTAGCTGACCCGCCACGCGCTCCAGCGCGGTCAGTGCTTTATTAATTGTCTCGCGTCCCTCGGCGGTCGCGGCTGCTTCGGCCTCGCTGAAAACGCGGTCCGCAATCTCCTGATCGTTAGCCGAAAGCATTCCGCCAAACTTGGTGAACGACTTCTGCGTGTTGCGCAGTAACGACTCGAGCTTGTTGCGCAAAACTACGACTTCTTTCGCGTCGCGGTCGGTATCGGCAAACGTTTCCGCTTCTTTGATCAAATGCTGAATCTCATCCGGGGCCAAACCCGAGGTTGGCGTGATGCGCATTTGTTGTTCGCGTCCGGTCGCTTTGTCCTGGGCCGAAACGGAAACGATTCCGTTAGCATCGACCTCGAAAGTTACATCGACTTGCGGCACCCCGCGCGGGCTCGGCGGTATGCCGACCAGCTCAAATTTCCCCAGCGAGCGATTGCCTTCCGCAACCTCGCGCTCACCCTGCAGAATATGAATTTCGACCGAGGTCTGGTTATCGACGACGGTTGTAAAGGTCAAACTATTGCGCAGCGGAATGGTTGAATTTCGATCGATGATTTTCGTGAACAAGCCGCCCCGAGTTTCCAGTCCCAGGCTCAACGGTAGAACATCGAGCAGCACGATGTCTTTAACTTCGCCTGTCAGCACGCCTCCCTGGATGGCAGCGCCCATCGCCACCACCTCGTCAGGGTTGATTTCGGCCGATGGCTTCTTGCCAAAAATCTGCTCGACGGTGCGCTCAACAATCGGCGAGCGAGTCTGGCCGCCAACCAAAATAACTTTGTCGATGTCTGCTGGCTGGAGTTTTGCATCCTGCAGCGCCCGCTGGCACGGTTCGATTGTTTGTTCGATCAGATCGCGAATCAGCGTTTCAAACTCAGCGCGCGTCAGCGGCTTATTAAAGTGTTTTGGACCAGTCGCGTCGGCAGCGATGAACGGCAGATTAATGTTCGTTTCTGTCGCCGATGAGAGTTCGCATTTGGCGCGCTCGGCAACCTCTTTCAAACGCTGTAGCGCCAGCCGATCCTTGCGCAGATCGATTCCGGTGTCGCTCAAGAACTGATCCGCCATCCAGTTCATGATGCGCTCGTCCAAATCCTCGCCGCCAAGAAAAGTATTTCCGGACGTGGACAACACTTCAAACACACCATCGCTCATTTCAAGGATCGAAATATCAAACGTGCCGCCACCCAAATCGTAGACGGCTATGCGTTCGATGTCCTTTTTGCCGAGCCCGTAGGCAAGCGCGGCGGCGGTTGGTTCATTGATGATTCGCTCGACCGTTAACCCGGCGATTTTGCCGGCGTCTTTAGTCGCCTGGCGTTGGGTGTCATCGAAGTAAGCGGGCACGGTGATGATTGCGTCCGTTACCGGTTCGCCCAAAAAGTCTTCAGCCGCGGCTTTCAGACGTTGCAGCACGATTCCGGAAAGCTCGGGCGGACTATAGCTACGGCCCTGAACCCTCACGCGGGCGTCGCCGTTTGGCGAATCGACGATTTCAAAAGCCGAAGTCTCGCGCATTCGCTGCACTTCGCGTGAGTTGTACTTGCGGCCTATCAATCGCTTGACGGCGTAAACTGTATTCGCGGCGTTGGTCACCGCCTGGCGTTTCGCGATCTGGCCGACCAGACGCTCGCCTTTATCGGTGAAGCCCACCACGCT
>JBDTTW010000279.1:0-7117 GCA_039930405.1 bacterium | reverse complement strand
GAATAAACGAAAGTGAAATCAGCATCGCGTGGAAAAGCGCAAGTGAACACAGCAACCCTGGCGCTTGCAGCTTTGCTGCCTTCCGTGCGGAAAGGCGAACCTTTACACACCGAGCGCGGCAAAACCGCAAAAGCGTATCCACGGTTATGGTAGGCATTGAAACGACCACGCCCGAACACGCGTCCTACACCGATGCGCATATCTCCGCGTATCCAGTCGAATACATTGCCGGAATTGACTTGTACAACGCCGGGGAGTTTCACGCCGCGCATGACGCCTGGGAAGAACGCTGGATGGGCGAAGTCGGCCCGCAGGAAAAACTTTTCCTGCAAGCGATGATTCAATCAGCCGTTGCCTTTCATCATTTGGAAATCGGTCGCCCCGGCGCCGCGCGCCAGATGTATACGCGAGCGAAAGAAAAGTTTGCGTTACTGGAATGCGATGTTTTCATGTCCCTCGATTTGATTGACTATCAGGCACAACTCGATGTAGCGCTCTCGTGGTTGTTGACCGTTCCGGATCCACGCGAGCTGACGCAGCCGGAAATCCGACCGCCGCGCATTTCTCTACAACCTGAAATCTCAAAATTTGATTAGTGACGCTTATGGATAACGTTAGATTGTTTTTGCTCGGCTTATGGTTAGGCTCCGCAGTTTTGTTTAGCGCGGTCGTGGCGCCCACCTCGTTTCGCGTCTTGCGCGGCTTCAATCTGCCAAACGCCGGAGAGATAGCCGGCACGATCGTTAGTCACACTCTTTCAGTTGTTAACCTCAGTGGCTTTGTACTCAGCCTGGTACTGATGGTTATCGCCTTTGGATTGCGGCGAAATTATTCGCGCGGCCGCTTAACCGCACAACTGATTTTGCTGGCAACTATGGCGCTTACAACCGCCGCAGGGGAGTGGATCATCGCGGCGCGGATGCGCGCTTTGCGAGCCGCCATGATCGTCCCGATCGATCAGGTTTCCTTGAGTGATCCCAGGCGAGTAGCATTTGCCGCGCTGCATGGTTATTCTGTCGCAGCCCTTGGTGTTGCTATCATTGCGGCCCTGCTTGTTTGCTTTATTTTAAGAAATCGCAGTCGCACGCTGCATGAATGGGAGAGAACTGGTGGTGGAAATTATCGAATGCGTTGACGACTGGCAAAGTCGCTATGCCCGCTGGCAGAGTGATCGGGGCACACACGCCACCAATGGAGATGTAGGCGACGCGTATCCGTTGGTTAAGAACGAGCACGCGCCTTTTTCGCCCGCGCGGCGGGCTTTGCCGATGCTCAGTCTCGCATTGATTTCGTCGGCCGGCGCTTACATTGACGGCACCAATCCTTTCGCTAGCGGCGCAAGTGCCGGCGATTTTAGTTTTCGCGAAATCCCTTCGCAGATAGATCCCGAAGATCTGCGGTTCGCCGCGCGCGGTTACGATCCGGCGGCAGTGATGGCAGACAGCAATTCGCTGTTACCGCTCGCGCGGCTTTTTGAGTTTGAGAGTAATGGCATCATCGGCCAGTTGAATCCGGTGTTCTGGAGTTTCAGCGGCTTCCTTCCCGACGCAGCTCGTTTAGTTGACGAGTTGCTGCCGAAAATTCTGGAACGCATAAAACGTTACGAGGTACAGGCAGCTCTGCTGATCCCTGCTTCGCGGCTTTGCCACCAGTCGGTGTCGTTAATTGCGCGCGCGGTTGAGTTGTTGGGAATTCCGACCATGACGCTGGCAGTCGATAAAGAGGTCGTCGAGAGTGTGCGCCCGCCGCGAGCTGCACTGTACGCGGGAAAACTCGGCAGTGTTGCCGGCCTGCCTAATTGGCCGGAACATCAAAGACGAGTGCTGGACGAGGCGCTGCGTCTGATCGAGCCGATGGACCAGGCGGGAATACGCAAGCTAACCGTGGCGTTGCAGAGCGAAGTGGAAGAAGCACGCGGCGAGCGCTGACGATTCGGGACCCGTAAAGCGAACTTGTAACCAGCCTCATGAGCAGAAAAAAACTCTTCCTGTTTTTCTTCGCTGATTTAATAGTCTTGATCGTTGCTTATCTCTTCGTTTACCCGGTGCCGATTTCACCGGCCGCATGGAACCCGCCGCTGGCGCCGCCTTTGACTGGCCAGTATCAACAGAATTCGCGGCTGGCGGCAGTCGAACGGCTTTCTTTAGGGACGGGCAATCCGCGCCCGGGAACCGGCTATGGTCCTGAAGATGTGGCCATCGATACTGACGGTCGGATTTACGCAGGCCTCGACGATGGACGCATCATGCGTTTGCAGTCGGATAGTATGCGGCCCGAAGAGTTTGCTAATACGCATGGGAGGCCGCTCGGATTAATCGTTGATGGAAATGGAAACTTGATAGTCGCCGATGCGATCAAGGGGTTGCTTTCAATCCCACGCGATGGCGCGGTCAGCGTGCTTACGACCGAAGCTGATGGCTTGCGCTTCGGTTGTACGAACGATCTGGATATTGCGCGAGATGGAACCATCTACTTCACCGACGCCTCGAGCAAATTCCCGCTCACAGACTTTACGGCCGACATTCTGGAACACCAGGGAAATGGCCGCTTGCTCGCTTACGATCCCAAAACAAAACTGACGCGTACGTTGCTCAAAGATCTTTGCTTTGCCAACGGCGTCGCAGTGAGTCCGGATCAGACGTTCCTGCTTGTTGTTGAAACCGCCGCCTATCGAGTGCAGCGCGTTTGGTTGAGTGGTCCAAAGCAGGGTCGGTCCGAAATCTTCAGCGACAATCTGCCGGGCTTTCCCGACGGGATTTCCTCAAACGGCAAAGACAAATTTTGGTTGGCACTGGTCACGCCGCGCGATCCGACGCTGGACAAACTGTTGCCGCATCCGCTGCTCAGAAAAGTTATTTATCGTTTGCCGAAATTTGTGCAACCCGCGCCCAAGCGTTACAGCTTCGTGCTCGGGTTGGATGTTAACGGCAAGGTGGTTGAGAATCTGCAAAACCCCGCGGCTGATTGTTACGCCGAGATCGCAAACGCCGTAGAACACAACGGCGCACTCTACTTCGGCAGCATCGGCGAAAGCACGGTGGGAAGATTTCAGTTGCGTTAGCTGGGCAGAACACACGGGAAAGTGAAGATGCAGCTTTTTGTGGTTTTCCGTGCAAAAAAAGCTGAAAAGCTGGACTTTGCCCAAATAGTCCGCGCAGCGGACGAATGACAATAGCCCAGCAGTTCACTGCTGGGATAAGAAGCTGAATGAGCGGGAGTCCGTGAAGCGGACGGCTGAACATCAAACGCAAAATCAAATCTCTCAGTCGTCCGCTGCACGGACTTCGTCGCCAATTTCCGCGCCCCCCCCCAGCGATAAATCGCTGGGCTATTTTCACTCGTTCGCTTCGCGGACTGTAGAAACGACTTTTTGGGCAAAGCTGAAAAGCTGGAAAAGCTGGCTACAAACTACACAACTGTATACCTAAGTGGCACTCCTCAGTTCTCACGCACTCTTCGGTCATTTCCTTGCAAAAACCTTTGTATCGCTGTTACTTGGCGGCTTCTGGTCGTCCGCCTTCCGGCCTGAATGGTTTTTTGCCGATAGGGTGGATACACGCTAATCAATCGCGGCCTGTTTTTCGCTAAGCTCACAACAATTTCTTCACGCCATTAATGCCCGCCTTTCCTACGTTTGCCCCGCAAGCTCCGCTCGCCTTCGTGATGGCACGCGCATTGATAAGAATCAAGCGAACAAAGAAGCTTTTGGCGCCGGTTCGTAGCCAGGCGCACATAACCTCGGCCTCAGAAAGTTGTACCGATCAATGATTAGCCTACTCTCGGCAGCGACCTCAACTCCGCAACACGCATTCAAAACCACGGAACTAACCAATGCACTCATGCATAAGTTGTCGCCGGAACTGATCACTACGCTTAATTCTCTCGGCGTCGAGCAACGCTACTCCGTGATGGATAATTACCCCGATTTTTTGTCCGGCCAAAAGATGAACGCAAACAGTTGCACCACCGACCTCGGCGTGAAAGCAACTCGCCGGTGCATTGAACTTTGGCAGGGTGATCCTTCGCGCATTGGGTTGCTGGTTGCTGCGACTAACACGCCCGATCAGATGCTTCCCTGTCTGGCATCGGAAGTAATCGGGAAAACTCACGGACTTTTATCACGATCGATCCGCACCGTCAGCATGCAGGCGCAAGGCTGTTCGGTGTTATTGAAATCCATTGAAGTTGCTCAATGGTACCTGGCCGCAAACCCGGGAAAGCTGGCAATCGTTCTGATGGCCGAATCGCACACTCCCTACGTCGCGCCGCTCTTGCGCAACGAATACTACGGTTTTCGCGAAACCTTAAGGCTCAGGAAGGAGCAGAAACTTAATGAAGCCCAGTTTGAAGAGAAGAGGTTGGATACCACCTTCGTCATTCAGTCCATGCTATTCGGAGATGGCGCAGTAGCATTACTGGTGGGAATTGAAGAAGGTAAGCCAAGCTTTGGACCAATATCTCACCTGACCAATGAGGCAACGGGGGATGCTGAGTTGCTCAGCATGACCAGCCACAGCTCACACCCATTCCTCAAAGGCCGTCCACAATACTTCATGCGCCCGGCCGTGCCAGCGCGCGGCGCGCACTATGCAGTTACTACTGTAAAAAACGTGCTCAAGCATCCGGACTCGCCGGTATCAAACATGAGCCAGGTGGACGATTGTCTGATTCACACCGGCAGTAAAAAAATACTCGACGGCGTTTGCTCGCAGTTGCACCTCGAAACTGATTCGACCAAAGTCCAGGGCTCGTATGAAGTGCTCAAAAACTATGGCAACCTCTCGAGCGCCTCAACCGGATTTATGCTGGCGGAGAAAGACGATTGGACGGGACCAACAATCGTAGTTGGGTTTGGAGTCGGATTTACAGCGAGCGCGGGAATTATGAGTTACAACTAGGCGGCAACTGAATTAGGCGGGCACGCTCTCAAGTAATGCCTGGTTGGCCAGAATCTTTCTAATTGTTTGGTTGATCTGTGAAAAATCGAAGGGCTTGCCGATAATGCCGTTAACAAGATTGTCTTCACCTTTGGGCGGCAAGATGCCGCTGCCATAACCTGTTACCAGCACCACCTGCATGTCCGGCCAGCGTTTGCGAATCTCGCGACTGGTTTCCCAGCCATCCATGTCCGGCATCGCCAAATCTGTAAACACGAACTCGCATTCGTTTGCGCTCAGTAACTGCAAGGCACTCGGGCCGCCGTCAGCCAACACAACGCGATGGCCCATCAACTCCAGCATCTCAGCCAGGGTTTCACGAACCGAAGGCTCGTCATCGATTACCAAAATTGAAAGTTTCGGCGACTCGACGTCATTTGCGGGTTCGGCAACAGATTCCGCCGTCGCCCCAGCCGCGGGCAATTCGATCGTAAAGACGGTGCCCTCGCCGATATTCGAGGCGACGCTAATCGATCCTTCGTGCCGCTCAATAATGCTGTAGCTGACTGAAAGACCGAGGCCGGTGCCGTGCGCGCCTTTGGTAGTGAAAAACGGATCGAAGATCTTCTGCCTGACATCTTCAGGCATACCGGTTCCATTGTCGGCAAATTGCAGTCTTAGCCTCGCCTCATCCGCCACGCAGTTTATTTTTAACTTGCCGCCGTTGGGCATCGCATCAACCGCGTTAACGATTAGATTGACAAAAACTTCGCGCAGTTCCGAGGCGCTGCCGAAAGTGTAGAGACCGTTGCCGGCATTCAGCGTCACGTCGTATTCCAGACCGCGCGACCTTGCTTCGTTTTGCCAACGCGTGCGCGTTATCTCGATCGCATCGTTCAGCAGGCCGCCAACTTCCAGTCGTTCGAATTCCTTAGTGGTCGATTTGCGAGCGAACGTTTGTATGCGACGAACAGTGGCGGCGGCGTCTTCAGCGGCGGTCTGAATGATTTCCAGATTTCGTACGAGCGCCTCATCCTGCGTCTGGCGCCTTAGCAATTGCGCTCGACCCAAAATCGCCGCCAGCGAATTATTAAAGTCATGGGCCACGCCGGAGGCCAACTGGCCCAAGGCGCGTAATTTATCGGCCCGCGCGGCGCGCTCGCGTTCATCTTTTTGTTCCGTAATGTCGCGGGCGATGCCCAGGACGCCCGTCGTTCTGCCTTCGACAATCAATGGTGAATTGTCGACGCGCGCATAACGCAGCCGGCCGTCAGCCGAAAAGTAACGCATCTCGTATGTTTGCGCCTGACCATTTAGCGCGGTCTGCAGTTTTTCATTTGCAACTTCACGATCGGCTTCATAGACCATGTCGAGAAAGCGCGTGCCGATAAACTCTTCACGTTTGTAACCAAGTCCGGACAAAGTTGCGCTATTGCACCATTTGAAACGACCGTCAACATCGACTGCGTAGATCGACTCGCGCGCGCTCTCCAAAATATTGGTCAGCAACGACTGGTGTTCGCGCGCCACTGCCTGCACCTTTCGTAACTCGGAAAGGTCCCGCGCCGTACAAACGGCCGCCGTTACTGCACCCGTTGGATCCACAACCGGTTCGATTGAAACCAGAATGGGACGATTCAGGCGATCGGGTACCACTTCAACAATAATGCTGCGGGCTTCTTCGATAGCTTTTTCCACGACGCACGCTTGTTTTTCCGACGACGTGCGTAAAATGTCGCAGCACTTACTGCCTAACAGAGTTCTGGGTTCGGAGTTTTCCATCGCCGCACCCGCGCGATTTACACGTTTGAGACGTCCGGAACGATCGAAAATAAAGATGCCGTCCGACATTGAATCGAAAGTTGTTTCCCATTCCGTTTTCGCTTTGGCAACCATCTCGAACAGTTCTGCCTGGGCGATACCAATTGCGAGCCGTTCAGCGACTGAGGTAACCAAAGATAGTTCGTTTTCCGTCCAGGCTCGCAAGCGATCAGTTTGATGAATGCAAAGCACACCACGGAAAAGTCCCTTGACGATTAGCGGGTAAATGACTTGCGAGCGAACGCCGGCCTGGTGGCCGTACTCGCGTATGGCGGCGCTGAACTCGGTCGGGCCTTGCTGATAGCTCGAGCAATCACCAATGACCAGCGGTCCTGACATGCTCAATAGATGTCTACCGAAGTGGGAGTCGTAATGGAGTACGTCGTCAAGGCTGGTGCAATGTGGCGCTACATATTCAT
>JBDTTW010000278.1:0-15269 GCA_039930405.1 bacterium | reverse complement strand
AACAAAATGAACAGCTCAAGCATATTCCTGTTATGCTTTTAGTAGGCTCGTTTGAGCCGTTCGACGAAGCGGAGGCGCGCCGGGTTGGCGCGAACGACACCTTGACGAAGCCTTTTCAATCAATCCGTAATCTTATCGATAAAGTTGGCGTGCTGGTCAGTGGCCGCGCGGCCGAAGAACAAATTCCGACCGCGGAACTGCCGCATCATCATGAGCCGCCCGAACCGGAAAAGCTGACCGCTGCAGAAATACAAATAACCACAGCCGATACGCTCCCCCTGCCGCCTGAACAGGCCGAAGTCGTCGCCTACTACGCAGCAAAACAGGAAGCGGAAGCGGCTAATCATTCTCGTATGGATGCAACCATAGAAACCAAAATTCCCGATTTGCCATCAGCTTCGCAAACTGATGACGGCACCGATGATGTCTTGACTGAGCTCAGTGAGGTGAAAACTGGCGGCGCAGGTATCGCAGACGACTTTGTTTTGGATTTGGATCTCGACGAACCTGCCGAGCCGTCGCCGGCAGTGGCCGCGTATTCGGCGCCTTCATTTATGCGGCACCGGAGCGATCGCAATAGCGTTAGCTCTGTGGCTGTCACTCCAATAGTTGATCCAATGGCGCGCACGCAACAATTTCCGCGGCCGAGCGAGCCGACGCCAGAACCGGCGATTGCTGCGGAAGTAGCCGAGAAAGCACCAACGGGTGAGATCGCCGTTGGAACAGCCGGCTCGGCCAGCGAGTTATCGCCGCAGATGATTGATGCGATTGCGCGGCGTGCCGTCGAACAGCTCTCCGAAAGAGTTGTGCAGGAAATCGCCTGGGAGGTTGTTCCGCAACTCGCAGAATTGATGATTAAGCGCCAGCTCGAAGAGAAGAACTCTTAAACTATTGACAGACCACCGATGAAAGCAGGGGCTGCCCGAAGAGGCCGCCTGCTTTTTTTTGTGGGTCAGTTGTCAGCTGTCCGTGGTTAGTTGGATTTCGTGAATTCGTTGAGTGAGGTACTGGTCACATGAAAAACGCCGGAGTCTGCCTTACAATGTATCTTTGCGACTAACAACTGACTGCGAACAACTGACTGCCTGACCAACTAGATGGAAATTTCCAAACAATACGATCCCAAACAGGCCGAACAAAATCACTACGAGCGTTGGGAGCGCGCAGGCTTTTTCGCGCCTGAGATTAACCGCGACCCACTCGCGCCTGTCTTTTCAATCGTCATTCCGCCTCCGAACGTAACGGGCTCGTTGCACATGGGCCACGCGTTACAGCACACGATGATGGATGTGCTGACGCGCTACAAACGCATGTGCGGCTATCGCACCTTGTGGCTGCCGGGCATGGACCATGCCGGCATATCGACGCAAATGGTGGTCACTCGCGAACTGAAAAAAGAGGGACTATCGCGCCACGACCTGGGCCGCGAGAAGTTTGTTGAGCGGGTTTGGAAATGGAAACAGGAGTCGGGCGGGCAAATTACCAAACAGATGCGACGCGAAGGCGCGTCGGTCGATTGGTCGCGCGAGAAATTCACGATGGATGCCGACCTGACGCGGGCCGTGCGCGAAGTCTTCGTTCGTCTCTATGACGAAGGAATGATTTACCGAGGGAATCGCATCGTGAACTGGTGCCCGAATGATCAGACGGTGCTGTCGGATCTGGAAGTAGAAAAGATCTCGCAAAACGGCAAGCTTTATTACTTGCGCTACCCGTTGAAAAATGGAAACGGTCATGTGACGGTGGCTACTACGCGGCCTGAGACAATGCTCGGCGACACGGCGGTGGCCGTCAATCCGGAGGACGAAAGATATCGCGAGTTGGTCGGCGAGACTTTATTATTGCCGCTCACGGGGCGCGAGATTCCGGTAATCGCCGACGAGTTCGTCGAAGCTGAATTCGGCACCGGCGCGGTGAAGATCACGCCCGCGCATGACGCGAACGACTACGAGATGGGCCAACGGCACTCTTTGCCCGAGGTTGTCGTTATCGATAGCCAGGCAAAGATGACCGAGGACGCCGGCGAAGAGTTTGTGGGGCTCGACCGTTATAAAGCACGTACGAAAGTTGTCGAGAAATTTGAAGAGCTGGGGCTGCTTGAGAAAGTAGACGACTATGAGTTCGCGATCTCGAAATGCGAACGCTGCAAGACAGTCATTGAGCCCTTGATATCGACGCAGTGGTTTATGCGCATGGACCAGTTGCGCGACCGCGCGCTTGAATCGTTGCAGCAGGACAAGGCGCCGCAGTTCTTCCCGGAAGTTCCTTACGAAAAGGTTTATTCGAACTGGCTCGAGAACCTGCGCGATTGGACTATCTCGCGGCAGCTTTGGTGGGGACACCAAATTCCGGCGTGGTATAAGCCGGATGGCACAGTCGTAGTCGCGCGTTCGGAAGAGGAAGCGCGTACAAAAGCCGGTAGCGCTGAACTGACGCAGGATCCGGACGTGCTCGATACCTGGTTTTCCTCAGCGCTGTGGCCGTTCTCCACGTTGGGTTGGCCGGAAGAAACAAAAGACCTGGCGACGTTTTACCCGACGTCGGTGCTGGTGACCGCGCGCGACATCATCTTCTTATGGGTGTCGCGGATGGTGATGTCGGGACTGAAGTTTATGGACCAGGCGCCCTTCGCGGATGTTTTCGTTACCGGCACCATCCTCGATGCCCACGGCCAGCGCATGTCGAAAACCAAAATGAACGGTGTCGATCCGTTGGAGGTGTTCGAGAAGTATGGGGTGGACGCGACGCGTTTGAAACTCGCTTCGGTTGGCAGCACTGACATTCGTTGGAGCGAGAAGCAGGTGGAAAGCTATCGCAACTTTGCGAACAAGATTTGGAATGCCGCGCGGTTTTGTTTGCTGAATTCAGAAGGCGCGACAATAGATCTGGCAATGCTGAATGTTGGTCCTGACTCAGCATTGCACGACCGCTGGATAGTGTCGCGTCTTAACAAGACAGCGCGAGACATGCGTAAGGCGCTGGCCGGTTATGAATTTCACGAGGCAGTGCAGACGCTCTACCACTTCTTCTGGGACGATTTTTGTGATTGGTATATCGAACTCACAAAAAGCGAGATCAGCGCTGAAGAGGCCAGCGCCAACCGCACTGAAGCACGCACTCGCTTGCTGACTGTGCTGGAACAATCACTGCGATTGCTGCATCCGTTCATGCCTTACATCACCGAAGAGCTGTGGCAAACACTGCCTGGCGTCAGCAGTGCCTTGCTGCACCCTGCCTATGCGGGCGCTGCGCCATCGATCATGCTGGCTGCATATCCCGAACCGCAATCGGAGTTGATTGACGAAAACGCCGAATGGGAAATGCAGGCGGTCATTGATCTCATCACCCGCGTGCGCAACATTCGTTCGGAAATGAACATCAAGCCGGGCGAACGCGTGACGCTGTTGATTGGTTCACCTGATGAGAAACTGCGCGCGGTGTTCACAGCAAACACGGCGCAGATCAGCCGGCTGGCGCGTGCCGCCGAAGTCTCCATCGCTGAAAAGCTTGATGCTCCGCAGGCGTCGGCGCGCGCGGTATTGATTGGTGGTGCGGAGGTCGCGGTGCCGCTCGAAGGCTTAATTGACTTTGAACAAGAACGCCAACGGCTCACCAAAGAAAAAGACAAGTTGTCAGCCGAAGCGTCAAAGCTTGAGGCGCAGCTTGCCAATCCGCAATTTGCCGAACGAGCGCCGGTTGAAAAGGTTGAAGAAGTGCGCGCGCGCATTGCCGACATCGCGCAACGCAACGCACAACTTGACCAAAGTATTGCGAACCTGGGATGAGCGGCGATGGCGGTGTTCAGCCGCGGATAAACGCGGATTGACGCGGATCAGCAAAACAGAACAAACCAGACTGTTTCGTCCCAAATGGGCGACGGGCTTTCCGCCCGTAGCGGGGGAAGGTTAGGGAACAAGTAGGAAAAGAGTCCGTTAAAGCATTCAAGGGAAGCGGGAGCTTGAAGGGCTCTCGCTACCGGCGTATCTTTTAGGGAACTCTCAGCAGTTGAGGAAGTAATAATGCAAAGAAGATCCATTCGCTACATCACGCTTTTGTTGGTCATGCTAATTGGCGTAAGTGTTTGTTCAATCGAAACGGATGCGCAGCGCCGGCGCAAGCGCCGCGTCCGCCGCGCGCCGCGGCCCGTCGTAACCAATCCCGTTATCGCGCCGCCTGGAAGCGAACAGGGCGAGGGTTCGGAAAAAATAATTAGCACCGCTGATGAAAATGGCACTCCCGTTGATACCGGCGAAGAAGGCACACCGGCGAAGAAAAGAGTTCCCCGGAGCGGCGAACCTAACATTCAGCAAACGATCGATGCGCTCTCGAACCAGGTCAACCGCCTCAACGAAAAGCTAAGCCAGATGCAGGACAATGACCGCTCGCTGATCGACATGGAGCGCCTGACGCGCGCCGAGCAACGGGCCGAGAGTGTGCGGTCGCAGATGTTGGACACCGAAAGCAAACTAGCGGATTTACAGGCACGCTTGGACCAGGTTGATTATTCGTTGAAGCCCGAAAACATCGACCGCTCGATTGCGGGGTACGGGTCTGTGCATCCGGAAGAGGCCCGCGATGCTCGTCGTCGCCAACTGGAAAACGAAAAGGCGCGGCTGCAGGCGCAGATTAGTTTGTTGGAAAACAGTCGCACGCGGTTGCAGGCTTCGCTGGCAACTGCGGAAGCAGAAGTGGACTTGCTGCGGCGGCGCATCGACCAGAAGCAGTTGAACAATGCTTCGCGCGCTGAGCCGGCGGCGACACCGGACAAACCTTAGTTTGAATCTGCAGTTATGGGCACACTTCCACTGGCGGATCTCTATCGCCAAATTGAGCAGGCGAACAAGCGCGGCGAGCGCGTTGTGGTCGCGACGGTTGCGCGCACGCGTGGTTCAACGCCGCAGCAGCGGGGCGCCAAGATGCTTTTCTTTGCAAGTGGCGAAGCAGCGGGAACGGTTGGGGGTGGTTGCGTCGAAGCGGAAGTTTGGGCCGAAGCGCGCGAGGCATTACGCTCGGGACGGTCTGCTTTGCATCACTTTTCGCTAACCGCTGAAGAGGCGAGTGAGGAAGGTATGGTCTGTGGCGGGACCATGGATATTTTTCTCGACGTTTGGAAACCCGAAGCGGTCAGTCAAACGGTTCTTAAATCGGCAAGCGGCAATTGACAGTCATGAAACCTTCCCCAACAGGCTGGCCGCGCATTTCCAGCGCCGTCTATTACCGGGACGCACCGCCGGCGATCGACTGGTTATGTCGCGCGTTCGGTTTTGAGGTTCGTGTAAAGATCGAAGGCGAAGGCGGCAGCATTGAACATTCCGAACTAACCTACGGCGACGGCCTGGTGATGGTTGGTCAGGCGGGACTGGCGCACAAAGCTTCGTTTCGCAAATCGCCGCGCGAGGTCGATGGGGCGAACACGCAAAACATGATGATCTATGTGGACGACGTCGAGTCGCATTGTACGACCGCGCGCAACGCCGGCGCGAAGATTGTTAGCGAGCCGAAAACAACCGACTATGGCGAGGAGTGGTGGACCGATCGCGGCTATGAATGCGAAGACCTCGAAGGTCATCACTGGTGGTTTTATCAAAGGCTGCGCGATACGAAGCAGTAGCATAGGCTTTAGCCTGTGCAGTTCCAGAGCAGAATCTCTACTTCATACGAAAACACAGACTAAAGTCTGTGCTACATAAGATGTCCGAATCATTTGTCGAAAACTACAAGGCCAAGCATCGCCATCCGCTGAACAAGCTCTCGCACAGCATCGGCATTCCGCTGATCGTGATTTCGCTGCCCTTGTTTTTCTTCAACTGGCGCTGGGCGCTGGGACTTTTTATTGTCGGCTGGGCTTTCCAGTTTCTCGGCCACTTGATTGAAGGGAACCAGCCCGCCTTTTTCCGCAATCCGCTTTACCTGCTCGTAGGTCCGTGGTGGTTGTTACGCCGCGCGTTCAGCTCTCTCAGTTCGCAAAAGCCACCCGCAGCGAAATAGAATCCTCCCGCATGAAGGATTCAATCGACAACTCCCGCTCCATTGCTACTTTGCTCCATGGGCTCCTTGAGGATGGCGCGCTTGCGATTGTCGTTACGTTGATTGCCGGACCGCGCAATGTTGGCGCGAAGCTAATCGTCGAGGAAAATGGCAGTCGTCACGGCAGCCTTGCGGATGCGGCGCTTGACGAGGCAGTGATGCGGCAAGCTGCCGTCTTCCTCACGTCGAAAGAAGAAACGCGCACCTTTTACGGCCGTGAATTTGCGCCAGAGTTGATTGAGTGCAGCGAGTCACAATTCCTTTTCGAACTGATCCAGCCGGAACAGCGCGTCGTTATTTGCGGAGCGGGACACGTCGGCGCTTCGTTGGCGCGGCTGGCGGCGTTGTTAGGTTATCGCGCGACGCTGATTGACGACCGAGAAGAATTCGTAAGACGCGGGGATTTTTCGGAAACGAATATCGAACTGGTGCGGGCGGAGAGTTGGACCGAGGCGGTGCGCGCCACCAGTGGCAACGGACGGGGCGTTTCTATCGCGATCGTGACGCGCGGCCATAGTGAAGATGAACAATGTCTGCGCGCGGCGCTGTCATCCAGCGCTCCTGACTACGTTGGTTTAATTGGCAGCAAACGGCGCACGCGCATCGTGCTTGAACGTTTACGCGAATCCGGCGTCAGCTCGGAACAATTAGCAAAAGTTCACGCGCCTATTGGCCTCGACATTGGCGCTGTGACGCCGGAAGAGGTGGCGCTTGCCATCCTTGCCGAGATTATTGCCGTTCGTCGTGGGGGCGCCGGCGGCTCGCTCTCGAGCAGGTAAAACATTCCTCACCCGGGTCATATAATTTCTCCGCCGAAGCGACTAATACCCGGAACACGGAAACCGAAACCGTGAAGAACAAACAGATGGACATCCTGGAGCTGCAAGCCGAGCTCGAAAAACTTCATGGCGCCAGTTTTGGTTGGGCTCTGAGCTGTTGCCGGCGTGACCGCTCAGATGCAGAAGAAGTTTTGCAGATAGTCTATTTGAAGATCCTTGAAGGTAAAGCGCGTTATCGAGGTGAATCAAGTCTTAAGACGTGGCTGTTTGCGGTAATTCGCAAGACAGCGATAACCGAACAGCGCAAGCGATTGCTGCGCGCCTTGAAATCAATGGCTGGTCCGGGCGTTAGACCTACGCGCAACGCGTTCGCCGCCGAACCCGTGTTGGCGCTAGAACGATCAGAAGCGCAGCAGCAGTTTCAAACGGCGCTGGAACGTTTGCCGGCGCGCCAACGCGAAGTGTTGCACCTGGTGTTCTACGAAGATTTGACCGTGCGCGAAGCCGCGAATGTGATGGGTGTTTCGATCGGCAGTGCCCGCCAGCACTACGAACGCGGAAAAAAGCATTTGCGCGAGTCGCTGGATCGAGAGGAACTCGACTATGGAATTGACTGGAAACGAAAAGCGAATCCAAGCGCTGTTTCTTGAACTTAAGTTCGCGGAGGCGTGCGTGGCGCCCGAGTTCGGCAGCCTGTGGAATCGTGCTGCGGCGACCCCAGCCGCGTCGTCGAGCGTCTTCAAGCTGTCGTTCGCGCTGGCCATGTCCTTCGCTGTGATCGCGCTGTTCTCGCTCGTGCTCTGGTCGCGAAACTGGGAACGAATTCAAACGTCAACGCCAGACGTGGGCGCTGTTGCTTATCAGCCCGGCGCGCTGCCAGTCGTTCCAGCAGTTGCGCCCGGGTCCACACAATTTGCCATTGCTGAACAGCCGCAGCGCATGAAAGTAAACCGGTCAGTGCGGAGACTCGTGACGAGACATCGGCTGGACGCCAACGCCCCGAGCGTTGTCATTCCCGAAGCTGTTGCTATTTCCGGTTGGCGATCGCCAACAGCGATGTTGTTGCAGTCGCCCGCCGATGACATGTTGACGTCGCTGCCGCAACTCGATCTCGGGGTCAGGGACTTGAAAACATTCTTGCCGGAAACATTGCAGTGAAGGAGAACACGATGAAGAGAAGAATCGGAATTATGGTCGCGGTGGCCAGCATCAGTTTGTTGGTTGGAATTCCGCTGCTTCATGCTCAACAACCAGCGCAGCCTGCGCCGCCTCCAATCCTTGCAAGCCCGACAACGCCGCCGGCCCCGGCCCGCGCGCCGCAGCCGCCGCAACCGCCCATGGATCCCCTGGGCGATGTGATGTTTCCGCCGGAGCTGATCATGGGCCACGCGCGCGAACTCGGAATTACTGACGAGCAGAAAACCTTTATGCGCGGCGAGATTCAAAAGACGACGACGCGCTTCCTTGAGCTGCAGTGGCAACTTCAGGATGCGATGGAGGCGTTGCACCAGACAATGAAAGGGAATGCCGTAGATGAACAGCAGGCTTTGTCCCAACTGGAAAAGGTGCTGGATACGGAACGTCAAATCAAACGACTTCATTTCGGCATGGGCATTCGCCTTAAGAACCAGTTGACGGCTGATCAGCAGGATAAACTCCGCGGCATGAGGATGGCGCCTCGGCCTGAGGGCCCGCCAAGGCCAGCTGGTCCACCCAGTCCCGAAGCCCCGCCCAGGCCGGGTGAAGAACTCCAATAATTTGGCAACACCATCCGGCGGTACTCCTCAGGCTGCCGGCTTTCGGCGCGTCGTTCGGGCTTGCCCTCACGAAATAGGCAAAGGCATTGACAGGTTCGAGTCCTCGACTTAAGCTCCGCGCGTAATCCGTGCCATCAGATTCCGCCAATCTTTATTCGTAGTTTCGCTCATTCCAAACAAGATAAGGAGACTGCAGCCATGGGCCGTATCCTTGCTTTTCTTTACGGAGTAATCTGCTACCTGATCTTCCTCGGGACTTTCCTGTATGCGATAGCCTTTGTCGGCAATGTTTTTGTTCCCAAGGCAATCGATACGGGGACACTAAACAACCCGCTCGGCGTCGCGTTAATCGTTGACGCAGTGCTGTTGAGTTTGTTTGCCCTGCAGCACAGCGTGATGGCCCGGCAATGGTTCAAACGCGCCTGGACCAGGATCGTGCCAGAGCCGGTTGAGCGTAGTACCTACGTCTTGTTGGCGAGTCTGATGTTGTTGTTACTTTTCTGGCAGTGGCAGCCGCTGGGACCGGTCATTTGGGAAGTGCAAAACGCGACGGCCAGGACGCTTTTGTTGGCTCTATTCTGGATTGGCTGGGGAATGGTTTTAGTCTCGACGTATCTTGTCGATCACTTTGCTCTCTTAGGTCTCAGGCAGGTTTATACTTACTTCAAAGGCAGAAGGGCAGAGCCGATACCTTTCCAATCGCCCGCTCTTTATAAGGTGGTGAGGCATCCCCTTTACCTTGGATTTATGGTTGCGTTCTGGAGCACGCCGCGCATGACGTTTGGCCATTTGTTCTTCGCGATAATGACGACCGCGTACATTGTCGTGGCGATTCAATTTGAGGAACGTGACTTAATTAGATCCTATGGAGAAACCTATCGCGAGTATCGTCAGAAAGTTTCAATGCTGATACCGCTGCCTAAAAGAAGATAGGTTGGTGAGTAGAGTTTGCCGCAAATAAAAAGGGCCGCTCAAATTGAGCGGCCCTTTTTCTCGATATTGTTGGTTGGTTTAGCGACCGGCAGTTGCGGCAACACTGGTGTTGGCCTGTTTCGCCTGGAATTGCTGCCAGTAGTCATGGACGAAACTCTTCTGCTTGCCATGACCCATGCCGGAACCGAACTCGTATTGGTTCATCTCAGCAAAGGCTTGCTCGAGGTTCCAGTGATCTTTATTGAAGCGATACACCGCGCCCATTACGCCTGTGCGGTGCCGGCCTCCGGCGCAGTGCAGGTAAAACTTGCCAGTCGCCGGATCGTCAACCACTTTCAGAAACGCATTTACCTGGTCCATCGTCGGATAGCTCTTATCAACCACGGGGATGTTGACATAGCGCAGCCCGGCAGCCTCAACGGCAGGTTCCTCGTACGCTCTGGAATTGTCGGTCAAATCAATTACCGTTTTAATTCCGAGTGCGGCGAGAGCTTGATAGTCACCTTGTTCAGGTCTGGAGCCGCGATAAAAGCGCTCGTCCATCTGGCCAAAGTTGTCGATTTTAATATTTGGGAAACGGATATCTTTGCTCTTGGCAAAGGAGAGGGCGGAAAACGAAAGAACAACAGCTAAGATTGCGATGACGGTCAGGGAAGACTTCTTAACAAAACTCATATTTATTCTAAACTCCTCAAGTAAATCGAACACGTTGATCACCAGCGGCCTCTACGGCCATTAATTCCAAACAACGCTGTCGGGGATTACTTGATTTCCCGAACTCGGGGAACCAAAAAAAAGGTAACTACCAAAAGATAATTACTAACTATCAATGCATCAAACAACCGAGAATAAGATTCACGAACTGCTCACGCAGTTGCCACGAAAACTCCTCTCAATCAGTATACCTTTTCCGCTTCAAAACTCCCATTTCTTAAGGGTCTAAAACAGCGAAAACGCACCGTTTCTTGTAGTTAGTTATCCTTGCGTTTTTTCTGGAGATAGTCACCTGGTTAGCTCCGCAAAAATGTGTCTTCGAATCACACGGTCAGGTCAGAATGACCCTCAGCGTGCAGCGTCCGCGCGACAAAGGAGGCAACCAGAATGCTGGGCAAATAGCCTTGGCCTCAACCCGTTCGGCCAGCAACCAAAACATTTACGAAGAGGACCACCCCGGATGTTCCCGGCAACCTCAGTTTGTCCCGGCAGTTTCTACTTTTTGGAAGCAGCAAACGGCTTGGTGGCACCCAGGGCAATCTCCGCTACGATCTCGTAGGATTTGATGCGCGCGGCGTGATCGTGAAGGCTGCAGACAATCATCAACTCATCTGCCTTGGTTAGAGAAACGAAACTTTCTAAATCTTTACGCACAGTTTCAGGTGAACCGACAATCGAGTGTTTCAGCATTCGCGAAGCGTGCTGTTTTTCTGGTGGCGTCCAATATTGTTCGATGTCGTCAATGGGCGGTTGCAGTTTTCCGGGACTGCCGCGCAGAAGATTTGTGAACGATTGCTGCAATGTGGAGAACAGTCGTCGCGCCTCCTCGTCAGTAGCTGCGGCAACAATATTTACGCCAACCATCGCGTAGGGACGCTCCAACTGTTTCGACGGCTTGAATCGTTGCCGGTAAATCTCGAGAGCGTCGAACAGAGCGTCGGGCGCAAAGTGTGAAGCGAAAGCGTAAGGCAGCCCAAACGCCGCGGCCATCTCAGCGCCGAAGGTGCTCGATCCGAGAATCCAGAGTGGAACTTCGGTGCCGCGACCCGGCACCGCGCGAACGAAGGGACGAGGTTGGTCAGGTTCAACTGTGGCGAGGTAAGCCTGCAACTCCAGCACGTCTTCGGGAAAACTATCAGTGCGGCCCGGATCGCGACGCAAGGCACGCAACGTTCGCCCATCGGTGCCGGGCGCGCGGCCCAGGCCTAAATCAATCCGGCCCGGATATAGTGCTTCGAGCGTGCCAAACTGTTCAGCGATTACGAGTGGCGAATGGTTCGGCAGCATAATGCCGCCAGAACCCACGCGAATTGTTGAGGTGCCGCAAGCGAGATAACCAATCACGACAGATGTCGCGGCGCTGGCGATGCCCGACATGTTGTGATGCTCGGCTACCCAGTATCGCGTATAGCCCAGCGACTCTGCGTGCCGCGCCAGATCCAGGCTCTTGCGCAGCGCTTCGCGCGGCGTCTCACCGACGATGACTGGGACGAGATCGAGAATGGAGATGGGAATCATGGCGTCGTGAATCGTAAATCGTAAATCGTGAATCGACAAAGGCAGACTATCCGCAGATTAGACAGATTACGCAGACGAGCGCGGCATCAAGCATAATGCGCCCGTGCGTAAGCTGCGTAATCGGTGGATTGTCTTCCTCTAGCGGCGAACCGCAATCACTTCCAGGTACTGCGCATCTCCCTCGGTCGTGCCGTCGCTGGCGCGATTGTTCCCAGTCCAAAGTTGTTCGAGGTCCTGGCGTAGCGCGGCTTGTCCGCCTTCATCCAGGGCGCCAAATGCCTTTTGCATTGGACCAAAGTAAGTCCGGAAATGTTCGACAACTTCCGCGGGTGGAAACGGAAACTTGAAAGTTATGCGTTGCTCGTTGGTCCGAATATCGGAAAAACCGTCTTGAAGGCGATCGCGCACAGTCGCATCAACGCCCCAAAGTACCGGAGGCGGCATGCCGGCCGGAGGAGGGAAGTGATTGGCAACCGTCTTGAACATTCGCCCGACGAAGCCGGTAGGTGTCCAATTCGCCATCGCGACAAAACCACCCGGCTTGCATACGCGCTTGAGTTCGGCGGCCACCAATTCCGGACGCGGAGCAAACATTGCTCCGAACATTGTTACCACTGCGTCGAAACTCGCATCGTCATAAGGCAAGGCTTCCGCGTCGCCTTCGTCGAACTGAATTTGCAAACCTTCGCGTTCGGCATTCTCGCGTGCCTGCTTGACCAAATTCGGCGCGATATCGACACCAGTAACGATGGCGCCGGCGCGTGCGGCCGGTAGCGCAAGATTCCCTGAGCCACAGGCGACATCGAGGACCTTCATTCCCGGTTGCAAATGCAGGCGCTCAATAAACTCCGCCGCACCGCGCGCAGTAGACTTTGCAATCTGTCCAAAATCACCCGCGCTCCAGGTCGCTTTTAGTTTGGACTTTAACGTTTCCAGTTCCGGAGTCATGGTTACACCTCGTAAATCGTGAATCGTAAATAGTGATCGGTGAATCGCGCCCACTGCAACCTGCTCACTCCCCACCGCTCTTAAGATACTTCTCCGGAAGCGGATGTTTCTCGTCCTCGCCTTGCCAAAAAATCGTAACGACCCACCAACGAGTGCCGTCGTTCATCAACTGAATACTGTTGATGCCGCGTTGAAATGGTTTCGCATCCGGAGCGTGCCGCGATTCATAAGTGCTGAAGACGTGAACAATCTGGCCAAACTCTTCGGTCTTTCTTGCGGCTTCGCGTTCGTAGAAAGCCTCCTTTGCCATAAATCCGCTCGCCCGTTGTATGTATTCATCAACAGTCAGGACACGCGAACTGTAACCGCCAGTCTGTCGCGCGCCGGTCGGAATCAAACGCGCTCCGGGAATAAAGAGTGATTTCATGCGGTCCCAATCGCGCTGTTTCCCGGCGGGTCCGGAAATAACGTCATAGACAGCGGCGATGATCGAGTCGACCGAAGCAACATCGGCCGGATTCGCTGCCGGAGTTGAAGGCGTCGTTGGGGCCGGAGTGGCGCTGGGAGTAGCCGGCTTTTGAGTGGAAGTGTCAGGTGGTTGCGGCGTGGGAGCTTTTGCTTGGGCCATGATCGTTTCCGTTGCACAGGTCAAGATTAAACTGGCGAGAACAAATTCGAAAAACGTTCGGAGTAGTTTCACGGTGACGCTCCTGAAAGTTACAAATGATCAACTCGTAGGGCATTAAAGCATGAGGCCTTTTACATTGCCAATTGGCGATTTCCGCTTGCCAATTGTTTCTGTCGCCAGCGCTGTTGGAAGCTTGCCGCCGCTCGTGTTAAGACATCTACCTAATCACAATGCAGACTGAAAACCTCGAACCAGCCTCCGCGCCCCGCATCGCGAGAACTGGAATGTTTCGCGCCCTGTCGCATCGCAACTTCCGCCTCTTTTGGGCCGGCGCATTTCTCTCAAACTGTGGCACGTGGATGCAGGCAGTCGCCCAGGGCTGGCTCGTTCTGCAGTTAACGAACTCCGCGTTTTGGTTAGGGCTGGATGCTTTCATGGCAACGATTCCCGGTTTCTTTCTCACTTTACTTGGTGGGGTTTTTGCCGACCTCGTCGATCGCCGACGTTTGCTTATCTACACGCAAGTCGTCGCTGGCGTGGCTGCGCTTGGGTTGGCAACACTGATTTTGACCGGACTCATCAATCGCTGGATGGTGCTGGGTTTTTCTTTTGTTACCGGCTGTTGCATGGCCCTGGCGAGTCCTTCGTATTTGGCGATGACGTTCGATCTCGTCGGGCGCGAAGACCTGGCCAACGCAGTCGCTTTGAATTCGTCGCAGTTCCAACTGTCGCGCGTTGTCGGACCGGCATTGGCCGGCGTTGGTCTTAGTTTGTTTGGATTGGCCGGCTGCTTTTACGTCAACGGGGTGTCGTTTGCGGCCGTAGTAATAAGTTTGAGCATGGTGCGATTTGACAGCAATAGGCATGCGGCTGGCGCGCCTTCGCATTCGGTAAAGGACCGACGTGCGCTTTGGAAGGATCTGGTCGAGGGCTTTCGCTACGTGCGGCACCGGCCGCGTGTCTGGTCGTTGCTCATGATCTCTTCCGTCAACAGCCTCTTTGGCGCGCCTTACTTTTCTATGATCCCCATTTATGCGCGCGACATTTTTCATCTCGGCGCTACCGGTCTGGCCTGGTTGATGGGCATGGCCGGCGCGGGCGCGTTTTGTGGCGCGGCGCTGCTGACTGTGATGGGAGATTTTCGCCGCAAGGGTTGGTTGGTGCTGGGCGGTAGTCTTTTCTTTGGCGCCGGAGTAACCGCTTTTGCACTATCGACTCATCTGCAGCTTAGCTACGTATTTCTTTTCTGTCTTGGCTTTGCCATTGTCACTTCCGTGGCCGTCACCAACACGTTGCTGCAAAAGCTGGTGACTGACGAAATGCGCGGACGCGTTATGAGCATGTTCATCCTCTCGTTCATTGGCACCATGCCCATTGGCAATATCATCGCCGGCTCGGCTTCACACCGGTTTGGCGCGCCTCGGACGCTGGCGGTTGGCGGCGTGGTTATTTCCTTATTTGCAACTGCAATGATTTTCTTTAACCGGCGACTGCGCGAACTCTACTAAGCTTCAAAGCAAGAGCGGGGGCATGCCCCCTTCCCAACCTGAGAGATATCCTCGTTCTCTTCTCAATTGAGCTTGGGGCTTCTTAAATATGGGATAGCGAGTTCAGTTTGAATAGGGTCACAGGTCGGGAAGGGGGCATGCCCCCGCTCTTCAGTTGCTTGATAAGACCGAGGTGCAAGAAAGACTACGATGGGCGTTCTACCTAGCAGGCAAGGGGTAAACCTGTGTGAAAACGCGAGTGAGGAGATCATGAAAGCCACAAATATTCGACCACTTCTATTGTCAGTCCTAATGTTGTTGCTGGTTGCTGCTAGCGCTGCGGCCCAGGGCGTGATTGTTCCCGGCCCCTGCCGGCGCTGTCCGGATCAACCGCGGCCGGCATTGCCACGGTCGCTCCCGATCAAATCAATAAAGATCGACACAAAGATTGTCTCGCAGGTGGCGACCACACACATCG
>JBDTTW010000277.1:0-13092 GCA_039930405.1 bacterium | reverse complement strand
GCGGCGGATCGTTGCGCGGCGGCGGATCGTTGCGCGGCGGCGGATCGTTGCGCGGTGGTGGATCGTTACGCGGCGGTGGCTCATACCGAGGCGGATCGCTGCGGCGTTCGACCGGCGCGGGCCTCGGCGCTGGGTTTTCCATTCGGCGACCCTGATTCCGATCGCCGTCGTCTTGCGGCGTTGGTCTGTCCACCCGTTCATGAGTCGCGGGTGCAACCTCCCGCGGGACTGGGTTGCCGTTTAAGGGACGATCCGCTGCGTCTGAGTCTCGATTGGCATCGCGCCCGGCGTCCTCGCGCGGATCAATGCCGCGAGGTGGACGCGTATGAACATTATTCCTCGGGGTCGTGCCGTTCCTGGGATGATCCGCGGCATCCGAATCTCGTTGTGCATCGCGTCCCGCATCCTCACGCGGATCAATGCCGCGAGGTGGGCGCACCGGCCGCGCCACTGCTCCCTGCGGTCGCCGATCAACCGGCCCGGCGCCGGCAGACGGAACGGGAAAATCTGGTTGCGCGCCGCGACCATTGAAAACTCGCGATTGGCGCAGGTCGTTGTCCAGCGCAACGCCCGGTCGGCGCGTGCCTGCTCCCGTTTGCCTGCGGCCAAAATCAGCCCGCCGAGTTTCTCGTGCAGTCGCCGAAGCTCCCGGCTCTCTGACAATGTTATGAGGACGGACCGCGAGTCGGCCCGGCAAATCAGTTGCCGACGGCTCAGTCATAAATACGCGACGCGCCAAGCTATCGTCCGCGGCCCGCAGGTGTCCGCGATCACTTCCCCAATTCCGCCGTGGCATGTAACTAACCGCGCGGTGGTCCGCCGGATTGTGGCGGCGAAAATCATTCCAGTCGTTATCGTATCTGTCATGTCGATCATGCCGCCGGTTGCGCGCTTCGTAGTTTAGCGAATGCGGATCTCGTTGATGATAATGAAGCGGGTACCAGCAATAGTTATCGCCCAAAGAAATATTCACCACGAATGCTACCAACGCTGGTCGCCACCAACTGCGCTTGCGGTAAAACTCGCTGCGCGGACACCAGGCCCAGTAGTTGTTGTGAAAGACCCAGCGGCCATAGTGATAAGGCGCCCAACCCCATGGTTCGTTGCCCACCCACGACCAGCCGTAAGGTGAAACCCAGACCCAGCTGCCATAACGATACGGCGCCCAATCGCGATAGCTATTGATTGCGTCAGCGTCCGGTCGCCAAATCCAGCCGTATTCGTCCGCGTTAATCCAACTGCCGTAAGCCGCGAGATCTTCCGCGCCCCACAGAGAGTTGTCGTAATACTGCGTCTCAAAGTGCATGCGCTCGGCGAGATACTGGTCGCGTTCATCAACCCAGGTGTCCCATGAGTCGGCGGCAAGCGCGGTGGTGAATTCCCAATCCCCGGCGTCTGGTCCATCGTTGATAAGCTCGGCGGTGCGTCCGTCACGCAAAACGAACCCGGAAGTCTCGGAATAAATGCGCGCCCGCCCGCCACTGCGCGCGGTCAAGCGCACGCGTCCATCGCTTGAGACATCGAGCCGGTAGCGCCCCTCTTTTTCGGCGGCCAAAGTTGTTTTGGGAGCGTCGATTTCAAAATATTCGTGGTCGTGATCAAACTTTTCCAGCCTGAGGCTCGCTGTTCCCTGACTCAAACTAAGCGCAATACCTTCGTCGCGCAGCGTTGTAATCTGCAACACCGAGTCGTTACCCAGGCGCAGAAAGTTTCGGGCATCAAACTGAATCTCAACGCGACCCTCATGACCGGTCGAAAGCACGTCGCCTTCAACCAGAGGCGAGTTAACGCGGGCGTTCTCGACTTCATCACTGCCGCTGCGTTTCAGCGTCGCCACACCAGCAACAAAGCTGATGCGCACGACGCGTACCTTGACGTCATAGTCGTCCGCATCGTCGTCGTCCGCGGCCCGCGCGGTTAGATTGATTGTGAATAGGGTCAGGAAGAGTGAAAGGATGGTGAAATAGGCAGGTCGGGTAGAACGCATAGCAACGCTCCTAATTTAATTGTTTGGACCATCAGTGTGCGCGAACGCTCGGGGCGAAGTTGAGCGATAGCGCGCGTTGGAAGAGCTATGCCTTAGGATAGGCACTTGCGCCCGTCCATTCTCAGCAGGTTAGGTTTCCATTCTGGTAAATGCTTAACTCGCTGAATTGGCCCACAGCAAGGCGCATGCCTGTCACCTCAGTCGGTATAGGCGTAGCCATCCGGGTACCAGTAGTGGAATTGCTTTCGCTCCAGCGGAGCGAGATGTCTATAGCTACGAACGCACCCCAAAGGACCTCGCTCCGGTAGGAGTGAAACCCCGGCGCAGGAAAGCGGTTGCGCTCCTTGGGAGCTAAAGGAGCAAAGAAGGATTACGGGGCTATAGACATCTCGCCCCGCTGGGGCGAAGTAACAAACGATGTGCTTTTACACTTTCAACCGGAAGCCACCAATCTGCCACTTCAACACCACAAAACTTTGCCCGAGAACGTGCAGGATTGGCACTATATGGTGCGGACTTCTTCAAAGACAAATTAACAATGGCGAGTGAAACTTCGAACAGCGAGTTTGATGTGATCGTGATCGGCGCGGGAATTAACGGCGCGGGCATCGCGCGCGATGCAGCGATGCGAGGGCTGAGAGTGCTGCTCCTGGATAAAGGCGACGTCGGCGGCGGCACCTCGAGCTGGTCCACGCGGCTGATTCACGGAGGCCTTCGTTATCTCGAACACGGTGAGCTCGGTTTGGTGCGCGAGTCCTTGCGCGAGCGCGCGTGCCTGATGAACATCGCTCCGCATCTGGTTCGTCCGCTGCGAATCATGGTGCCAATCTATAAGCATGCACAGCGCGGCGCTTGGACAATTCGAGCGGGTATGATCGCTTACGACCTCCTCTCGTTTGGTAAATCGCTACCGCCTCACCAGATGCTCTCGGTTAGTGAAACTTTGCGGCAAGCGTCCGGACTCAATCCTGAAGAACTGCTCGGCGCGGCACTTTACTTTGACGCGCAAGTGGAATTTGCCGAGCGCCTCGTGCTTGAGAACGTCCTCTCCGCGATCGAGCGTGGGGCCACAGTTATTACCCATGCACGCGTCGATAAACTTCAGGTCAAAGCTGGAAAAGTTTGCGCCGTTGAGTACACCCGAGTCCAAAGTCCAAAGTCCAAAGTCCAAAGTCACAAGTTCGAAATTGAACCTGAGGTGTCTCGGGGTGAGGAAGGCGGGCATGCCCCCGCTCTTGCTTCATCGCCGAGGGAGGCGGCGACTGCGCCTATTGTCATCAACGCTGCCGGACCCTGGATCGACCAAGTGTTAGGCATGAACGCTCCGGACTCAGCGCGTTTAATCGGCGGCACAAAAGGCAGCCACCTCATCGTTGCGCCATTTGCCGGCGCTCCTGAAACCGCAATCTACGTCGAAGCTGAAACCGACCGTCGCCCCTTCTTCATCATTCCCTGGAATGGAAACTATTTAATTGGCACGACTGATATTCGCTACGATGGCGACCTGGACCATGTGCGGATTGAAGCGGAGGAGACTGAATACCTGCTGCGCGAAACGAACCGAGTGATTCCCGAGGCACAGCTAACGGGCGCGCAAATTCTCTATGCCTATTCGGGAGTGCGACCCTTGCCGTTTGTGAATGAGAAAGAGGAACAGAGCATAACCCGGAGGCATTTCATTCGTGCATCTCCGAATATAGAGAATTTGTTTTCTCTTGTGGGCGGCAAGCTGACGACGTATCGCAGTCTGGCTGAAGAAACTGTCGATCTGATTTTCAAGCGGTTGGGGAGAAGCACACCAACCTGCACAACAGGCCAAGTAGCCTTGCCCGGAGCGACGGTCCAACGCGTGGAAGCTGGATTAGCTGAGTTATCGCAGAGGACAAACGATCGTCTGGCGCGAATCTACGGAACGCGCTCGTCAGCAGTTAAAAGTTGATTCGCGATGACCCAACCCTCGACGAGGTTTTCGATCCCGAAACCGGAGCGATTGCCGCCGAGGTAGTATTCGCATTCAAGTCGGAGTTGGCGCAGACGCTTTCCGATTGTCTGCTGCGCCGCACGATGGTGGGGTTAAATTCCACCTGTGGCCTGGATGCTGTTGAGGCAGCGGCGGCCATCGCGCAACAGCATTTGGGTTGGTCCGCGAGCCGCGCGAATCAGGAGATCGCTGCCTATCGAACTAATCGTAAAGCAAACTGTTAGTTTGCGGTGGTGGCACGGCTTCACGCTGAAAGGTAACGGGCCGCCGCAAACTAACAGTTTGCTTTACGTTCCCTCGGTGTATCATCACGCCATGCAAAATAAAGAGATTCGCTTCAGCAGCCGTCCGACCGGTCTGCCTACTGCTGAGAACTTCCAAATCGTCGACAGCGAAGTGTCGCAACCCAACGAGGGCGAGGTGTTAGTTCGCACTCTTTACATCTCGGTCGATCCCTACCTGCGCGGCCGCATGCGCGAAGGCCGTTCCTACGTTCCGCCTTTTGAAATCGGCGAGGTGATCACGAGCGGTCTGGTGGGCGAAGTCGTTGAGTCGCACGCGCCAGGGTTTGCAACTGGCGACATCGTTACCAGCATGTTGGGCTGGCGGCTCCATAACATCGCGAAGCCCGGCGAACTGAGAAAAATCGATCCCAAAATCGCGCCGGTTACCACCGCGCTCGGAGTTTTGGGCATGCCGGGTTTGACCGCTTACTTTGGGTTGCTCGACATCGGCCAGCCAAAGACGGGCGAAACGGTTGTCGTTTCCGGCGCCGCCGGCGCTGTCGGCGTGACTGTCTGTCAACTCGCAAAAATCAAAGGCTGTCGCGTGGTGGGTATCGCCGGTAGCGATGACAAGAACAAGTATCTGCGCGATGAGCTTGGCGTAGACGCTGTCATCAACTACAAAACTGAGAACGTGGCGCAGACCTTGAAAGCCGGCTGTCCCGACCGCGTCGATGTCTATTTCGACAACGTTGGCGGCGAGATTTCCGATGCTGTGATGCCGCTGCTCAACCAGGGCGCGCGCGTCGTTATCTGTGGTCAAATATCGCTTTACAATCTCGACAAACCAGACGTAGGTCCCCGCCCGCAAGCTTACTTGCTGGTCAACAGCGCGGTAATGAAGGGCTTCATTATTACTGCGTACGCGGCAAGATTTGCCGAAGGCGTTATGCAGTTGGCCCAATGGCTTGGCGCCGGAAAACTGAAGTACGCCGAGACGATTGTTGAGGGATTTGAAAACACGCCGCAGGCTTTCATCGGCCTGTTCAGCGGCGACAACCTCGGCAAGCAAATAGTCAAAGTGGCGGAAGTAGGTGCTTAACGTCTCAGCAGGATCAAGATGCCCGCGATGATGCCAAGCACGGCCAAACCGGTCGTAACTGTGGTTGAGACCCTCATGCTGAGCAGCGGCAAGAGCCCGGTGAGAATTAACCAAAGCCCAAGTAAAATCATTCCCAGGTTTCGGCCTGCCAAACTGTTTGTTAATGCCATTTCGTCTCCTTTTTGAATTCTTCGGTGGGTTACGCAGACGGACGGAACACTATGCAGGTGGTAGTTCCGTGAGCGTAAAGTTTGCCCTGCTGGTCGAGAATTTTGCCTTCAGCCACGGCAGTGCGGCCGCCGACATGAATAATATTTGCTTCGCAACGAACTAAACCCGTCTCGGCAGAGATCGCCCGCAGGTAATTGACCTTGATTTCCAAAGTGGTGTAACTCGCACCCGCCGGCAGCGTTGAGTGAACCGCGCAGCCCATCGCGGAATCAAGCAGCGTCGCGGCCAGTCCGCCATGGACCACAGCGATCGGGTTGTAGTGATACTCAGCCGGCTCGACGGTAAACACCGCGCGGCCCTCACCGAGTTCAGCGATGCGAAAATTCAACAACACGCCTATTGGCGGCGGCGGCAGTTCGCCGGCGACGATCTTTTGCAGGTATTCCATGCCCGACAAACCGACCGCGGCCTTTGCCAGTGCGCGTGGGTCTTCCCAGGTAATCGTGCGAGTGCGGGGATTGGACATGGGCGGAATAGTAAACAGCAGAGAGCCAACAGTAAACAGTAAACAGTAAACAGGTCGTGGGATAGGGTACTGATGTGAGTTTTCTCTGTGCGTCCTCAGTGTTCTTTGTGTGGTGCCTATTTACTCTACACGGTTGCTCACCACGGAGCAACAGAGAGCACAGAGGACACACAGAGATAAATTTAGAATAGTACGGCACTAGGTATTGCCCCGCGGTTTTCGCCTGACATAGACTCCTGCAAAGTTTTCGTAAAAGCTCATATTCTTAAGTCGTTGTATTGCTGGCTTTACGGACGCCATTTCAGCCTAACCTGGTTTTCTCAAGAATCCCTCAAGCATTCCTCAACCACCCCTGACTATCGTTACCCCAGACGCAAACAGTCGTTGCTAATCCGCCCGGCGGTGACGCGACAATCTTAAATATGCCGCTGGAGGAAACGATGTCTAGACGCCTGGTAACTTTTCGCCATAGTTTTTCAAAGTTCAATAACAAGTCCTGGTTGCGAGCAGCTCTAGCGGTCACGCTTTGCTCGGCGGTTCTGATAGTGCTGGCGGCCATAGCGCCCGCCTCGACGGCGACGCCTTTAGCAAGAATGCTGTCGGTGTTGCGCGCGAATACAGGCGCAAAGGTTGCGAGCAGGGGAAGCAAGGCGTCACTCGCCACTTTCAGTCCTAATGTCATGCCGGCAGCGTCCGTGGACGACACGCTGTCGCCGGCTAACAAATCGATTACTTATACGGGCGGGCCATTCGTGATCCCGACGAACTCGACCGACAGCGCCGCCGGCCCGGTCGATTGTGACGAAGCCAATCCTTGTGATAACCACGCTCTTACGATTGATATTCCGCAGGACTATAAGACTGCAAACCCTAACGACTTCGTGAAGGTGGAAGTAACCTGGAGTGATCCTACCGGCGGACAGGACCTCGATGTTTTTCTGGTAGACAATCCTGATGACCGCGCCTATCCGGCGCACGCAGGAAACGGCAGCGCCAACCCCGAGGTTTTCACCGTACCTATGAGCAATCTGCCGGCGGGTAGTAGTAATTACTTCGTTCGCGTAATTCCCTTCATCAGTACCGGTCAGGCTTTTACAGCCACAATCAATCTGGTTTCGCCGCCGGCGCCGACACCAACACCGACGCCTGTAGTCTTCTCCGGCATTGCTCCGCGCTATTACAACTACGCGCCTGGTCCGGGAATTGGAGAAAATGCGGGTGAGCCTACCGTTGGCTTTAATCCGTTTTCACGTCGCGCGATGTTTGTCTCAGGTTTGCAAACTTTGAAGGTAACTTTTCCTGAAGAAATTTCGCCGGCGGGATCAGTCGCCGGTTCGTGCGACGCGCAATGGGAAGACGTTTCCTATGTACTGACCAGCAAGAAATCGCTTGATCCAATTTTGTATACCGACCCGCGAACCGGGCGCACTTTTGTTTCCCAGTTGAACAGCGTAGTACCGCCCGCGTCGCCGGTCCTGATCGGACTCAACAGTCTGATGGCCTACACGGATGACGACGGCGCGAGCTGGACGCCGGCGCAAATTAATCCGCCGGATGGCAGCTACGATCACCAAAGTGTGGGCGCTGGTCCCTACCCGGCTTCGCTGCCGCTTGGCAACGACATCAATAAAGGCGATGCGGTTTACTACTGCTCGCAAGTCGGCGTTAACGGTTTGTGCTCGCGCAGTGACAACGGTGGTCTAACTTTCAATCGTTCGGTGCCGATCTTCGGATTAACGGATGGTTGCGGCGGCATTCATGGACATCCAAAAGTTGCGCCGGACGGCACGGTGTATGTTCCCGTGCGTGGCTGCAGTAACGTGCAGGCGGTCACCGTCTCTGAAGATGGGGGCATAACGTGGAAGGTCCGCAAGGTCCAAGGCCAAGGCTGGACTGCTAAGGCGCCTCCGGGAATTTTGGACCCAACCGTGGGAGTTGCCAGCGATGGAACGCTGTACTTCGCTTACATCAGTGGCGAAACGAGTGGTGGGCGCGCGCGTGTTGCGGTTAGCCATGACAAAGGTGTCACCTGGACCAACGATAGCGATATCGGAGTTTCGCAGGGAATCAACAACGCCGTGTTTGCGACTGCGATAGCAGGCGATCCAAACCGCGCCGCGGTGGCGTTCCTTGGTTCGACTGAATCGGGCGATCATCAATCGGCGGCTTTCAAGGGAACCTGGTACGTCTTCATCGCGCACACTTATGACGGCGGTAAGACCTGGGTGACGGTTAACGCCACTCCCAATGCTCCGGTCCAACGAGAAGCAGGAATTTGGAATCAGGGCGGCAGCAGTCCGCTGCGCAACCTGCTCGACTTCACCGGCATTGCGATGGACGACAAGGGCCGCGTGCTTTATGGCTATGCCGATGGCTGCATTGGCGATTGTGAATCCAAGTTGCCTAATTCGTTCAGCGCGAAGGCGACCATTGCGCGCCAGTCAGGTGGTAAGGGACTGCTGGCCCAGTTCGATCAGGTTGAGCCAGTCGCCCCGCAACGGCCCTGCTTGAAAGGCCGTCGCGACGACATGGGAAGTTTCCTGACCTGGCGAGTGCCGGACAACGGCGGTTCTCCGATCACGGCGTACAAGATCTATCGCGGCACGACGCCGAACAATATGGCCCAGATCGGTCAGACCGAAGGCGGCAAAACTTCTTACAGCGATCGCAGTGGCAGTAGCGCGGTCACCTCTTACACCTACAAGATCACGGCGGTAAACGCTTTGGGTGAAGGTCCGGCCAGCAACGTCGTGGCGCTGACCGTTGGTCCGCGCGTGGAATCGACAGGCGCCTGCATGCTGCCGGGCGTTCAAGTGCTTGTCGATCCCACCGGGGACGCCAGCGACACTCAGGCTGCACATGACATTACTTCTGTGTCCATGTCCGAGCCTCAGGCTTTGGCGGGCAAGATCGTATTCACCATCAAGGTTGCGGACCTGCAATCAGTTCCGCCCGGCTGGCGTTGGGCCGTTCGTTTCGGCGCGCCACAAGCGCCACCAGCAAATCCTGTCCTTGGAGCGCAGGAAGACTGGTTCGCTTCCATGACTACTTCGGACGGCGCCGCGCCCACCTTTACCTATGGCAGCACCGGTGTGTTCCAAGGCGCTGCCCGCGTATTTAACACAATCGGCAATCTGGATTCGGCAAGCAATGTTACTGCGGACGGCACTATTACTCTGGTGCTACCAAAATCCGCGATAGGCAATCCTGCTCCGGGCCAGGCGATTAGCAGCATCTTCGGAAGCGTTCGCGCCACGGTGCCTTCGGCTCTTCCAGGCACCGGTGGAACCAACGAAACGATTCCCGATAGCACCGGCACCGGCAGCTACGAGTTGCGACCGGCGAACCTATGCCTGCCCAACACGGCGCCGCTGGCAATGCTGACAGCGAATGTCGCTGAAGGCATCGAACCACTAACCGTGCAATTCGACGGCAGTGCTTCGTCCGACTCCGACTCGATCGACACCATCGCCAGCTACACCTTTAATTTTGGTGATGGCAGTGATGATGTGACGCAGACGACGCCGACCATTGGTCACTCCTTTGACGCGGGCGAATACATCGTTAGGTTGGTAGTGACGGATTCGCGCGGCAAGGTTAGTTCCAACACAGCAGAATTTAAGGTTGATGTGGACCAGGCGGCGCCTTCGCCGACTCCCACACCTACTCCGGCGCCCACACCAGCGAGCATTGAGGACAACGACTCGCGCATTGCTTATTCAAGCGGCTGGCATCAGGCTGATGCAGGCGGCGCCAGCGCCGGCCACTTCCGCTATCACCAGGGAAATAGCGCACAGCATTACGCGAATCTGGACTTCACGGTCCCGCAGGGGAATACGGGGGCCATTACCTACTCGTTCGCGAAGAGTACTAAGGGTGGCACGGCTGACGTCTACCTGGATGGTCAGTTGAAGCAGACAGTAAATTTCGCGGGCAGTTCCGGGTCGACGCAGTCGCCGGAATTCAAAGCGGAGTACAACGTGGCGTTTGGAAATCTGGCGGCGGGCGCGCACAAACTGGAGATAAAGAACATGAGTGGAGTGGTCTATCTCGACCGCTTCTCGCTCGTGAGTTCCAGCTCAAATGCGCAACCGGCAAGCGGGCCGGGAGCCACAACCAACCAGTCGGGCAGTGCAGCGACCGGGCAGGCGGCAAGCAGTAACTATTCAATGCCGTCTAACTCGCAGGAGGTCTCGGTCGTCGCTGAGTCCAGCGTCAACCTGCCTTTCAAACTGTTACTGGTCGACCCGAAAGGGTTGACGCTGCAAACGGCGGACGCTGCTGCGGGAGTGGCAGTGCTGAATGTACCCGTTTCCCAAAGCGGTGTTTACGTCATCAAGGTGGTGAACCTGAGTCTTGGACCACTACAGTTCACGACGACGACAACGCCAACAGTTAAACGTTAGCTGGTTCACTTGATTGACTAAGCGCAGAGGCAAGGCAAGTCCTTGCCTCTGTTTTCTTATTCTGGGTGTGCGATCCTTCAAGAGATCGGGCGAAGACAAATACCATAGCCTCGGACAAGATTGCGATTCCGCGGTAAGCCATAGGCTTACCGCACGGAAGGCGGCAGAGCCGCAACGCTCAGCGCCCCCCGTTTGGACTTTTTGTGCAAAGCCACCTCTAAGTTGTAAAGTACCTCATCTTGGCGAGCGCACAATCAATCAACCATCCAATTGGCAAATCTGTTCCCCGCAAAGAAGGCCGGAAAAAGGTCACGGGCCAGGCGCTGTACGTTGACGACATTTCGTTTCCGGAAATGATCTATGGCGTGACCGTGCGCAGTTCGGTGCCACGCGGTCGCATCACCAAAGTTTCCTTCGCAGGCGATATTCCCTGGGACGAGTTCACCATCGTTACCGCGAAAGACATTCCCGGCGAGAACTACGTCGCGCTTATTCTCAACGACCAGCCTTATCTCGCCGACGAAGTTGTCAATCATGCGGAAGAGGCGATCGTCCTGCTTGCCCATCCCGATAAGCATCTGCTCGAAGAAGCGCGCCGCAATGTTCGCATCGAATATGAAGAACTGCCTGCCGTTTTCACGCTCGAAGATTCGGTAAAAAAGAGAGAAATTATCTGGGGCGCAGACAACGTCTTCAAAACATTTCTGGTGGACAAGGGAAACGTCGATGAAGCCTGGGCCAACGCGGATCTGATTGTTGAAGGCGAATATTTCACCGGCGCGCAGGAACAACTCTACATTGAGAACAACGGCGTCATCGCCATCGCAAGCGAACAGGAGGGCGTGACTGTCTGGGGCTCGATGCAGTGTCCCTACTACGTCCACAAGGCGCTCATCAAACTGTTCGCGCTACCGGAAGACAGAGTTCGCGTGATTCAGACTGAAACCGGCGGCGGGTTTGGCGGCAAGGAAGAATACCCGTCGATGATTGCGGGACATGCTGGGCTGCTGTCGTTGAAATCTGGTAAGCCGGTCAAGATTATTTACGACCGTGCCGAAGACATGGTCGCGACTACGAAGCGGCATCCCTCACGTACGCGACACAAAACTGCGGTCACCAAGGACGGCAAGCTGTTGGCAATGGACGTCGAATTCGTCGTGGATGGCGGCGCCTACTGCACCCTTTCGCCGGTGGTCCTTTCGCGCGGGACGATTCATGCTGCTGGTCCATACTTTTCTCCGAACGTGCGCATTCGTTCGAGCGCGGTGGCCACGAACATTCCGCCGCACGGCGCGTTTCGAGGGTTTGGGGCACCGCAAAGCATCTTCGCGCTCGAGCGCCATCTGGATAAGGTTGCGGCAGCAGTTGGGCTGACTGCGGACGAGTTTCGCCGCCGCAATTTCATTCAACAGGGCGAGACGACCGCGACCAGTCAAATCATTCGCGAGCAAGTTGATATGGCCGGATTGCTCGATCGCGCGTTTGAATTGACTGGCTATCACGAAAAGCGGCAGCGGTTCGCAAAAGAGAACGCGGGAGCGCCAATCAAGAAAGGCATCGGCTTCGCGACGTTCATGCATGGTGCCGGCTTCACCGGATCGGGCGAAGTTTATCTTGCGTCGGTCGTCGGTGCTGAAGCAACCAGCGAAGGACGCGTGAAAATTCTTGCGGCCAGCACCGAGATTGGACAGGGAACCAACACGATCTTCGGGCAAATCGCATCTGAAGCGCTGGGCGTCGACAGCGATCTAATCGAGGTCGCACAACCCGACACCGCAAACGTGCCGAACAGTGGACCAACGGTCGCGTCGCGCACCTGCATGGTTGTCGGCAAGCTGGTGGAATCGGCGGTGCTGGCATTGAAACAGACGCTAGTCGGAAGTGGTTTACTGAAAGAAGGGTACAGCCAAAGCGAGTTCCAGGAGGCTTGCCGCAAGCACCTCGAAAAGTTTGGGCCGCTGAAGACTTTCAGCACCTACCAGGCGCCACCGAACATTTACTGGAACGATGAGAAATACCAGGGCGATGCGTATGGCGCTTTTGCCTGGGCAGTTTACGTCGCCGAAGTTTCCGTCGATTCGTTGACGTACGAGGCCCACGTCGATGACTTTGTTGCGGTCCAGGAAGTCGGCCGCGTGATCAATCCGGTCATGGCGACCGGACAAATTGAAGGCGGCGTCGCGCAAGGCATTGGTTTCACGCTTTTTGAAAACGTCGTCTGGCAAAACGGGCGCATGGCAAACAACCAGATGACGAACTACATCATGCCTACGCCGGCGGACATTCCACCGATTCGGGTTTTCTTTGCAGAGAATCCGTACGCGTATGGACCAGGCGGCGCCAAGGGAATCGGCGAGTTGCCCATGGATGGACCAGCGCCGGCAATTTTGAATGCAATTGAGAATGCGACTGGCGTTAGCTTTAATCACGTGCCGCTGATGCCGGAAGCGATAATGGGAAAAGTAAACAGCAAACAGCAAACAGTAAACAGTAAACAGTAAGGCACACTTTTCTGGTCTTAAATGGGTCCTGAAAATAACAAGATTGAGATGGCGTTTTCGGTTAATGGCGAGGCGCGGGGGGTTGAAGTGCATCCGCTGGCGCGGCTGCTCGACGTGCTACGCGAGCAGTTGCACCTGACCGGAACAAAAGAAGGCTGCGGCGAAGGCGAGTGCGGCGCTTGTTCAGTTTTCAT
>JBDTTW010000276.1:0-3633 GCA_039930405.1 bacterium | reverse complement strand
GATCGGACAAACCAAAAATAGTTCGCAGACGCGGCCGACGCATGTCAGCGTCAATGATGACCACCCGCGCGCCTGTTTGGGCCAGACTGACGGCCGTATTTACCGCCGTAGTTGTTTTGCCTTCGCCCGGCAAGCTGGAGGTTACCAGCAAACTTTTTGGCGCCCGGCCGGCGGTCGATAAGAGTACCGAGGTGCGCAAATGACGGTAAGCTTCGGCGAGTGGCGAGTGGGTCTCGACGTTCATCAGCAACTCCGAATTATTTGAACCGTTGCCGTTTCGTTTTTGTAATGCTCCGGGAGAAGCGGCCAGCCGCCTTCTGACTGCGCCGGTCGTTGAAGGAATTACAGCCAACGCGGGCAGGTGCAGCAGTCGTTCAACTTCTTCGGTAGAGCGAACTGAGTCGTCAAGGTACTCGAGAAACAACGCCAGGCCGATACCCAGTCCAAATGAAAGAAACATTGCCATCATTACGGTTTGGGCGCGGTTTGGACCAATAGGACCTCCGGGAGAAATTGCATAGTCGACCACCGAAATGTTGTTCGGCTTATTCGACATAAGCACATCGTTTTCTTTTGATCGTTGTAAAAGACTGTCGAGCAGCGTTTTGTTGGTATCGATTTCCTGTTGAATGATGCGGTAGTTAATTGACGCTTCGTTTTGCTGCAACGTCTCGCCGCGTTGTGATTCAAAGGCCCGGCGCAACTCCTGTTCGCGACCGAGAGTTTGACGATAATTTGTTTCCAGGTTGGTCAAGAGTGTGGTGCTCTTGTGACTGCGAACTTCTTTTACCTGGCGCTCGAGCTCCGCTATCTGCTGATCAACTTCCTTCACCTCGGGAGCTTCTTCAGTGGCATCGACCAGCAACAAGACGCGCTTCTGACGCAAATCGGCGATCTTAGATTCAGCGTCAGAGCCTTGCTTTTGGTCTCCTTCGACCAGAGCAGTTGCAGCCCCGGCACTACGCGCGGCATTGAACTTGGATTCTGCATCGATGCGCGCATTCTCTGCCTCAAGCAATTGTTTATTAAGTCCACCCAGCCGTTCGACCACAGTATTTTGTCCAGCATCGAGGGAGATAATCTTGTTGTTGCGCGCGTAGTTAATCAGCCGCTCTTCATCAGTACGAATGTTTTCCTGCAACCCTGCAATCCGCTTTTGTAAGAAGTCCGCCGTGTTCACACTGGTATCGCTGCGCTTCTCGACGTTATTTGCCACGTAGGTTTCCGCAATTGCATTGACGACCTTCGATGCTACTTCAGGGTCGCCGTGCGTGTAGCTGATGTCGATTAAGCGCGTCTCCTTGTAAAGGCCACGCGTTTCTTTTACCGGATCAACGCGCAGGCCGCCGAGAATTGCTCCGACAAATGGATCCAATCGCTTTGCTTCCGCGAGATCTTCTTTGACGCTCGGGCCGGCCACTGTGGTACGCAAAGGCAGATCATTTTGCGGCGTAGCGACAGTGAGCGTTTCCGTGCTCTTTAAGCCTGCCATGCCTCTGATTGTTTGCCAGGTCGAGCGCTTTTGCGTTGAGTTACCTTTGAAAAAGTTGGGGTTATGTTCCAGGTCAAGCGATTTAACCACGCGCCTCATCAGTCCCGGACTTACCAGTATCTGCAGCTGCGTATTGAAGTAAACGGGATCGTTTGACGGACCGAAGAGGTAACCCTGCTTTCCGATCAGCTCAGCGCTGTTTTCAAGGTCCACCTGCACGCGCGAACTTGCCTGGTAGATGTCAGGTTTGCGCGCCACATAGACCACCGCCAGCGTAGTGATCAGCATCATGATGCTGAGGACCAGCCAGAGGCGTTTGCGAATTGCGCGCCAGTAATCCAACAGACGGACTTCACTGTCGCTGTTCGGGTCTACACCGTAATTGTAAGAGCGCGGGGTGCCACCATAGTCGGTGACCCGATCGATGACTGTTACTGCCGGCTCTTTTCGTATCAATTCATTGGATGGATTCATCGTTAGCCTCTCAAGACAGACGGACGACCGGCGACCGGCGACCGCAAACAATTTCGAAATTCCTATGGGATAACGCGCGTGGGTAGCGACCCAATGCTTGGCACAACAGTTCCCAATAAGCTGCGCATAAAACTTTTGCCGCCGGAGAGTGGTACATCGACGATATCGTTCGGCAGCAGCGCGATGTCTTCAGCATGCTTCTTCTCGATGGCCGAAAGATCGACGTAGATCTCTTTCTTCGTGGCAGTCCCGGGTTCCTGTCGCACGATACGAATCTTGTCTTTCTTCGTATCCTGTTTGACACCGCCGGCCATGGCGACCGCGCGTGTGAGCGTAATCGGCTCTCTCAAGGGAATGGTCATTGGCATGTTTACATTTCCGACTACATAAACCTGCGCTGCTTCCGGTAGATAGATAGTGTCGCCGGGCTCGATGTAAGGATTCGCGCGGGGATTGCCGTCGAGTGTTTCGCTGAGTTTATAACTGACGAAAGCCGCAGCCGCATCTTCATTCACAGCTGGCATATTCTGACAGGCCAGAGTTGGCGGCGCGTGAATAATGTTGATGGTCTGCCCCGCTTTGCCAGATGGCCCTTTCGCGAAAGTAAGCAACTCCAGCAGGCGAATGCGTCGCTGTAACTCGAAACGGCTTTGTTCGTTTACCGCGCCGATAACCGCGACCTGTTTCGAGTGATATTCCTTGATGAATACGTCAACCTGCGGGTTCTTGTAGTACTTGATATAGCCGCGGGAAATTTCGGTGGCCAACTCACCCTCAGTCTTGCATGCGGCCTGGATCTCGCTGTCGATCAGCGGCATGCGAATCATGCCGTTGCCTTCGACGCGCACCGCGTCACGCGAGAGGTTGGGACGATTAAAAATTCGGATATCCAGAATGTCTCCGGGGCCGATACGGTAACGCTCGTCGGGCTGAGAAGCTGCGACCGCGACTGCCGCCGGCGATTGTGAAACGTTGATTGATGCGGTTGCTGCGTTCGCCGTAACCTGCGCGCTCACCGAGGCAACCAGACCGGTTACGGTAAAGGCAACGAGCAACGCGCTGTTGACGGCCAGACGGCGAAACATTCTTCGCTCGTTAAGGGACTTTGTTTGCTTGGGGCTGATCTGAAACATCTTAATGACTCCTCTTATTTATTGCGTGGTCGTTTTCAACTTTTCCTGTGTTCGCTGCCTGGCTACGAGAGTAAAGCAAACTGTTAGTTTGCGATGGCGCCAAGCTATTAACGGGCCGAGTGACCACGGCCGACCGCAAACTAACAGTTTGCTTTACGAATTCTCAATGCCGCCTATTTCCCCGACATGCCGATTCGTCGCGAAAGCAGCGCCTCGCGCATATGGTTTGGATGAGCCAGGTTGAGAACCGTGTTGCTCAACAGCACCATCAACTCTTCGTGTTCCCGGTTAAAAGTGCCGGTGAGTGGGTCATCCTGGGTCTTAGTGACGATTCCCTCCCTGGCCCACTGCCAAAACTGCGCCTGCGTCGTCCAGAATTCCTTGCGGTCCCGGCAGACAATGAGCGCTGTTTTCTTCTTTTTCTTTTTCTTCTTCTTCGTTGTCTTAATGGCGCTCATTTACTTGAACCGTCCAATAGCTACACTTCCGTCCCAGCATGTATTTTCATTCGCAAATTAGCGGCGAATGGCAACA
>JBDTTW010000275.1:0-4737 GCA_039930405.1 bacterium | reverse complement strand
GCATTAATCCTCGCGCTCTTATTGGCGCTGACGCAGGCGACGTTGCCTTTGCTTGGCGCCGCGCGCGGCAATCGTTCCTGGATTGCGCTCGCCGCGCCCGCGGGCCAGGCGCAATTCATTTTCGTGGCCGTCGCTATTTGTTGTCTTGGCTACTCGTTCATCACGAACGACTTCTCCGTCCTCAACGTCGCGACTAATTCGAATTCACAGTTGCCGCTTCATTATCGTCTGGCCGCTACCTGGGGCTCGCATGAAGGCTCGCTGTTGCTCTGGACTTTCATGTTGGGCATCTGGACTGTTGCCGTTTCATTATTCAGTAGACATCTTCCTGATGAGATGGTCGCGCGCGTGTTGAGCGTGATGGGCATTGTCAGCGTCGGCTTCCTGCTCTTCATGTTGCTGACCTCGAATCCCTTCGCCCGCTTAATTCCCGCCGCGCCTGACGGCCGGGATCTTAATCCTCTGCTCCAGGATCCGGCGATGGTGGCCCATCCGCCGATGCTCTACATGGGCTACGTCGGATTCTCTGTCGCCTTTGCTTTTGCCATCTCGGCATTGATCAGCGGCCGGCTCGACGCCACCTGGGCGCGTTGGTCACGGCCATGGACCACCGTCGCCTGGATGTTCCTGACGGTTGGCATCGCGCTGGGAAGCTGGTGGGCTTATTACGAACTGGGCTGGGGCGGTTGGTGGTTTTGGGACCCGGTGGAGAACGCTTCGTTCATGCCGTGGCTGGTTGGCACCGCTTTAATTCATTCACTCGCAGTCACCGAGAAACGCGGCGGCTTTAAGAGCTGGACGGTGTTGCTGGCAATCGCTGCCTTCTCGTTGAGTCTGCTGGGAACCTTTCTGGTGCGCTCAGGAGTGTTGACTTCAGTTCATGCATTCGCGACTGATCCCAAACGCGGCATTTTTATTCTCGCGTTCCTGGTATTCGTTATTGGCGGCTCGCTGCTGCTCTATGCCTGGCGCGCGAAACAGGTCGGCTTGGGTGGCAAGTTTGATCTGGTCTCGCGCGAATCATTTCTGCTTTCAAACAATGTGCTGCTGACGGTTGCGGCCGGTTCAGTCCTGTTGGGTACGCTTTACCCGCTGATCGTCGACGCGTTGGGCATGGGAAAACTTTCGGTTGGTCCACCTTATTTCAATAGCGTGTTTGTGCCGCTCATGGTGCCCGCGGTTTTCCTGATGGGTGTTGGTCCAATTGCGCGCTGGAAAAAAGCGAGCCTGCCGGAACTGGCTGTGCGACTACGTTGGGCCTTTCTAGCCGCCGTCGTTACCGCGCTGATTCTTCCCTTTGTTCTGGGGCAATGGAAACCGCTGGTTTCACTCGGTCTGATGCTGGCGCTCTGGCTAGTCTTTACTGCCTGCTTGAACATTTGGGAACGTGCCAGGACTACCTCGGGCCAACTCAGCTTTTTCCAGAAGTTGCGAACGCAGACGCGAAGTTACTACGGCATGCACCTGGCCCATCTCGGCGTCGCTGTTTTCATAGTTGGCGTGACGCTCGTCACCGGTTATCAATCAGAACAGGACGTGCGCATGGATGTCGGCGACACGGTCAACGCCGGTAACTACACTTTTCGGCTGATTGGCGTCACCAACGTTCTCGGGCCAAACTATCGCGCCGCTCGCGCCGACATCGAAGTCAGCAAGAACGGCAACGTCGTTAATCATATGTTTCCAGAGAAGCGATCCTACATCGCCACCGAAAACGTAATGACCGAAACGGCGATTGACACTGGTTTGTTTCGCGACCTTTACATCTCGCTCGGCGAGCCAGTCAACGGCGGCGCCTGGAGCGTGCGCGTTTACTACAAACCGTTCGTCGATTGGATTTGGGGCGGCGCGTTGCTGATGGCAATGGGCGGCGGCCTGGCGCTCAGCGATCGTCGCTACGCACTCGCGGCGCGTAAGCAACGCGCGGCTTTGCAGGCAGCGACCGCGACTGCGATCCCGGCAATGGCAACCGCCGCAAAGGAATCATGACGCGATTCGCAATACCGCTGGTGCTCTTCATTCTGCTGGTAGCCTTTCTGGCCATCGGCTTGCGCCACGATCCGCATGAAGTGCCATCACCGCTAATCGATAAGCCGGCGCCCGCTTTTCAATTGGCCCAGCTCAGGGATCCTTCTCAGACTTTTTCGGCCGCGGACATGCGCGGCAAAGTGTGGTTGCTTAATGTTTGGGCGTCGTGGTGCGTAACCTGCCGTGAAGAGCATCCTTTGCTGCTCCAGTATGCGCGTTCAGGAGCGTTGCCGATCTATGGTTTGAACTATAAGGACAAACGCGAAGACGCGCTGTCGTGGTTGGGAGAGCTCGGCGATCCCTACGTCTTGAGCGTTTCGGACAATGATGGCAGGGTGGGGATTGACTACGGTGTTTACGGCGCGCCCGAAACGTATCTGATTGATCGAAACGGTGTCATTCGTTTTAAGCAGATTGGGCCTGTCACGCCGGACATTTGGCAGAATACAATTCTGCCGCTGACTAACCAACTGAACAAATGATATTGCCAATGCCCGTTAATTCACAGTCTTGAGTGACATAGACAATGCAGCTTGCTAAACGAATCGTCCTACTCATCACTGTGCTTTTTGGCGCGTGGGTTTGCATGCCAGCGAAAGAGGCACAGCCCTCGGCCGCCGACCCGGTGTTGGAAGAGCGCGTGATGAAGTTGTCGCGAGAATTACGCTGCCTTGTTTGCCAGAACGAAACGCTTGCTGATTCGCGCGCCGACCTGGCGGAAGATTTGCGCACTCAGATTCGCGAGCAGATGAAGGCCGGAAAGAGCGACAAAGAAATAATCAACTATCTCACCACTCGTTACGGAAAGTTCATTCTCTACAATCCGCCGGTTGATCCAACGACGTACATGTTGTGGTTTGGTCCCTTCGTCTTGTTACTTGGCGGTCTGCTTTTGTTGTTTCGTTATGTGAAACAGCGCAGCGGCCTGATCGCCGAAGCGCCACTGTCGGCGGAGGAACGGCGCCAGGCGGAAGCGCTGCTGGCTTCGGAAAACGGAAAGGAAACGTCGTGATTCTTTTCTGGGTAATAGCAGCAGTCATGATTGCGATCGCGCTGGCGTTTGTACTGCCGCCGCTGCTTGCCACCGACGACACGAAGCCGGTCGACGAAAGCAAAGAATCCAATGTGAACGTCTCTCGCGATCAACTCGCCGAGCTGGAAGCCGACTTGCGCAACGGCATTATTGCCGAAGACCAGTACCAACAGGATCGCGATGCAATTGAGCGGCGCATGCTTGAAGATGTTTTCGCGGCGGACGGTGAGGTAGCAAAACCCGGACCCGTCAACCGGGACCGCCGGCCCGCTTATGCCGTCGCATTCGCTATTCCCGTGCTCGCGATAATTCTCTACTTGCAAATCGGCAATCCAAGATTAAAACCGCAGGGCCGTCCCGAGCTGCCGCCCGAATCGCCTGCCGCTGAAAGTTCGCAGCCTGACGCGCAAATGGCGCAGCCGAACATCGCAGCGAATGTCGCTAAGCTCGCAAAGCGCCTCGAACAAAATCCAAATGATGCCCAGGGTTGGACCATGTTGGCTCGCTCGTACACGAGTCTGGAAAAATATCAGGAAGCGAGCGACGCCTATGCTAAAGCTACGACTCTGAAACCGGACGATGCCGACCTGTGGGCCGACTATGCCTTCGCAATGGCGATGACCAATGGTCAACATTTACAGGGAAAGCCCCAGGAGCTGATCGCGAAGGCGTTGCAGTTGGATCCCGACAACGCAAAGGGTTTGGAACTAGCGGGCAGCGCCGCGTTTGAAACAAAGAACTACAAACAAGCAATTGAGTATTGGCAGCGGCTGTTGGCGAAGACGCCGGCTGGCTCAGAGTTAGCGCAAACCATTACGCGGAGAATCGACCAAGCCAAGACGTTGGCCGGCTCCGGCGCTAAATAGAGCGTTTCACAGAGCAGACCCTGGGGACGAGAATAGACCTTCCAGCAAAGGAGATTGCAATGCCTGACCAACCCCGAAAAGTTGTTGATTGCCGCCTTCATCCCAGCGAGAAAAACTGCACGCTGAGCATCGAAGGAACGGAAGCTGAAGTACTGGAAGCAGCCACCCAACACGCCATCACCGCTCACGGACATACAAATAGTCCTGAGTTGCGCGAACAAATAAAAACCATCATGAAAGACGTCGACAAATAATGACTCGAGACAATCTTCTTTTCGCAATCATCGGCGTGCTGCTCGGCTTCATTGTCGGCTTCATCTTTGCCAGCACGATGAGCCAGCGTAATGCGCCAACCGCGGCGCCCGGAATGACAGCGAACCAAACGCTGCCTGCCGACCATCCCCCGATTTCCTCAACCGGCGATGGCCAGCCTGATGCGCAACAGATGAACACTCAGGTGCAGACTGCGATTGCAAAGGCGCGCAATGATCCCAAAGATTTTGATGCACAAATAACCGCCGCAAAACTCGAGTACCAGGTACAGCGTTACGATGAGACAGTCGAATTCCTTTTGAAGGCGAATCAGATCAAGCCGGACGACTATGAAGTACTCGCGATGTTGGGCGAGGCAAATATGGAAGGCGGTCACTATGATCAAGCGGCGACCTGGTACAAGGCCGCGTTAGCAAAGAAGCCTGGCGACGTGAGCGTCCTGGCGAGCCTGGCATTCATGTACTTGCAGAAGGGGGACGCTAAGGAAGCCGAGAAAGCAATCGCTAATCTCGAGAAAGCTGATCCCAGCAATCAGGA
>JBDTTW010000274.1:0-10883 GCA_039930405.1 bacterium | reverse complement strand
CCAGCACCCCTGTTTTATTAAGAAAGAAAATGGCGACTGAATTCTTAAACGTGAAGCTCGCGAGCTGTAAGTTTGCCACGCGCCCGACCGGCTGCCGGGATTCTCGTACCATCGAACCGCCGCCGAGCGGAGCTTGAATTATCTTCTGCAAACTCTGTAATAGCTTATTAGCTTCTACGAAAGGTGAGTTAAAACTCAGCGAACTGCGCACCCCGGTATCGGCAATAAACTTTCCTTCTATTGGATCGCGCCCAAGCTGCGTAATGCGAGCGTGCACTAAAGGAACTTTTCCGCCGGAATCATCTTCCAGCATGGTGAGTGGGATTACTTCTCCCGCGCCGGAATGTTTATAGCTGTGCGGCTCGAAGAGATTTATGGTTTTGTTTGCGTAGTTTATTTCGATGACGAAGCGGCTAATAAAATCATAACCAAGCATGCCGTCAACGGCGTGACCATCGTAAATCCAGAAGCCCAGTGGCTGAATCGAAAAAGTCTGGTTGCGCAGCGTAACTCCGGGAAAGTTGATGACGACCTTTTTGGATTCACCCTGAACGCCAAGTCCGAGTGTCTTGGCTTGTCGCGCATCGAAATATGACGCCGCCGCACCCGTGTCCAGCAAAAACCAAAGCGGCGCAGAGTTATTCAGTCTTCCGCGAAGGTAAATGTGGTTCCCGACCAACTCAAAAGGGATTCGGCGCGCGCTTTGACCTGACGAAAACTGCACGTCAGATCGAACGGAAGGCGTGGCAGTCTTCTGCGCGCTCTCTGTCGCGGCAAATGGGACAAGCAGAAAAAAAACTGCGAAGAGTCTTAAAAACAGCGGAGCAATCATAACTCGGGTTCAACCACCTTCGCGAACACTACCAATGCTTTTTCAACGCACGTTTCACCTCATGATAGAGGCTTTCATCGTCGAGAACTATGAACCAGTTCCCGTGCATAAGAAAATACATTGGCCTAACGCTATCGAATCCATTAGCCATCGTCGCGTTTGGTTGACCCGCGAAAGAATATAGATACCTTCCGGCTTCGCGCCGCTCCGTCACTATCACGTTCTCGGCACCTTCTGGCTCAGGAAAGAAGATGACCTCAGCCACTCCATTCTCAGTTTTAAAGAATGCCGCCTTTTGAATGCCAGGGAAGAAGCCGTCTAACTTCGACCTATGCACGCTTAGGACGTGTATGCCCCGTTCGTTAAGGACGCGAGCAAATTGCATCGCGTCTTCATAATCGGGGTGACCAGGTTGCATCAGGGATCCGTCGCGAGCGGGAGCACGCTGCGATGGGTGGGGAAAGACTTGCGGAATCTGAGCGGCGGCCGCGCAAGCAAATGCGATGGTGAGAAGAACTAATTGAAACACTCTCATGGTCTAATAACTCCTCGCGCAGCGAAAGCCAACAAAGTCTTTTGCACCTTCCGGTAGGTGACTATCCCGATAGCTTACGCGCAGGTTGACGGGAGCGCCACCTAACTTCCAAAAAGTAGCCAACTCCCGTCGCTTGCCGACCATGAAAGCGATTCGTTTCGGGTACTTTGGTCAGCTTCGTTCTGAACCCTCGCGACGCGCAGGAGCCGTGCTAGACTATTTCCAGTTTACCCCCAAATTTTCAAAGTCTACATTTTAGGAGCGACAACAAAAGTTTGTCGGAAATCTGAACTATGAATGACGCCGGAAATGAAACCGGACAGGAGCTTGGCGGCGCTGCAACGGCGCAACAGACACTGGCGCTGCCGCTGGAGTTGCGCGATGCGATGCGTGATGCGCTCGCCGACGCGGAGGAAGTAGACCTAATCGATCGTGTCTGGAACAAAGACGCGTCGCTTTGGAAAAGTGAACCGCCGCAACAGAAGATCATCAATAACGCGCTGGGCTGGCTTACGGTGCCGCGCCAAATGCTGGCGAGTGCTGAAGAGCTGAAGACGTTTTCCGACACCGTGCGCGTCTCGCAGCAGTTTCGTCACGTCATGGTGTGCGGCATGGGTGGATCTTCTTTGTGTCCCGAAGTGCTGCGGCAAACATTTGGCCGGCAGCAGGATTTTCCCGCGCTGCTGGTGCTGGATTCAACCGACCCGGACACGATCAATAACTTTGCGAAGCAGATCGATGTGCAGCATTGTCTTTTTATTGTCGCGTCAAAGTCGGGAACCACAACCGAGCCCATCGTCTTTCACAAATTCTGGTACGACCGGCTGGCCCAGACGGGCGCCAACGCCGGCGAATCGTTTGTTGCCGTTACCGATCCCGGCACACAGATGGTAAAGGCGGCGCAAGCCGACCACTTCCGGAAAATCTTTCTCAATCAGCCGGACATCGGCGGTCGCTATTCAGCGCTTTCGTATTTCGGAATGGCGCCGGCGGCAATAATGGGACTGGATGTTTCTGAATTGTTGAAACGTGCTGTCGCCGCGTCCGAGTTGTGCGGCGCGGATGCGCCAATCGATGAGAATCCCGGCGCGCTATTGGGAGCGATCATGGCCGAGTGCGCGCTCGCCGGCTGCGACAAGTTGACGATTGTTACCGACGAAAAGCTGGCGAGCCTGGGTTTGTGGATTGAACAGTTGATCGCTGAGAGTACCGGCAAGGAAGGAAAGGGAATAATTCCGATCGCCGGGGAGCCACTCGGTGAGCCAGCCAGTTATGACGACGATCGCCTGTTCGTTTCAATAAGCGTGAAGGGTTCAGCTGATGACGCGCGGTTGAAGGCGATCGCGGAAGCAGGTCATCCGGTGGTCTATCGGGTGCTCAGCGACGTATATGACTTGGGCGCGGAGTTTTTCATTTGGGAAATGGCAACAGCGTTTGCCGGTTGGCGACTGGGCATTAATCCATTTGACCAACCAAACGTACAAGAGTCGAAAGACGCCACCAAAGCGTTGCTCGAGAAATACAAGAGCGAGGGAAAACTACCAGAGCAAAAAGCTGCCGCCAGCGAGGGCGAATTGACTGTCTATGAGGGCGGCGCGGTTGCCGTGTCTTCCGGCGCGACAGTTCAGGAATTTCTGCGCGCACATTGTGCCCAGATCAAGCCCGGCGATTACGTGGCGCTGCTGGCATATCTTGAAGAGACGCCGGAACACTCGGCGGCGTTACAGGAAATTCGTTTAACAGTTCGCGAGGCAACTCAAGCGGCCACAACGATGGGCTATGGACCACGCTTTCTACATTCGACTGGGCAGTTACACAAAGGTGGGCCGGATTCGGGGGTTTTCATACAAATAACCGCGCCGGACAAAGTTGATTTCCCAATTCCCGGCGAGCCGTACACCTTCAGCGTTCTCAAGGATGCGCAGGCGCTGGGTGATTTTCAATCGCTGGTGGCACACGGACGGCGTGCAATGCGGGTTGACCTGGGCAGCGATGTGTCGGCGGGACTGCAGAAGCTGAATGAGATGATCAGGAAGGCTATTCGGTAGCGAAGCAGCGGGGGCATGCCCCCTTCCTGACCTTGAGCTAATCAGGACCTCGAAGCTAACCAGACCTTGCTGGAAGCATAGAACAACCAGGAGAGTCTCAAAGGTCGGGAAGGCGGGCATGCCCCCGCTCTTTGTTTTCATAAACACTATGACCACAGCAAACATCGGAATGATTGGTCTCGGCGTGATGGGCCAAAACCTGGCGCTGAATATCGAGCGCAACGGTTTCTCTGTCGCCGTTTACGATCGCGACCCGCCGGTCCTTGACGCTTTTATTGCGCGCCATCCCGGCAAACAATTATTTGGTTTTCATTCGCCACAAGAGTTTGTCGCTTCACTCGAGCGCCCGCGCAAAATCATTTTTTTGGTCAAAGCCGGCGATCCAGTCGACTGGACCATCAGCCTGATAAAAGCCGCGCTCGAGCCAGGCGACATCGTCATCGATGGCGGCAACTCCTACTTCAAAGACACCGAGCGGCGCGAAAAAGAACTCCAGGCGTCAGGCATGTTCATGATTGGCTCAGGCACGTCGGGCGGTGAAAAAGGCGCGCTGCTTGGTCCCAGTCTAATGCCTGGTGGCGACCGCAACGCTTATGAACAGATTCGACCGATTTGGGAAGCGATCGCCGCAAAAGTTCCCGATGGTCCATGTGTTACTTACATCGGCCCCGGTGGTGCCGGCCACTTTGTGAAGATGATTCACAATGGCATTGAGTATGGCGACATGCAACTGATCGCCGAGGCTTACTGGATCATGCAGCGCGGCCTCGGCCTCGAGGTTGCGGAGCTGGCGGATATTTTTGACGAGTGGAACCGCGGCGAGCTCGAGTCATATCTCATTGAAATTACCGCCCAGATTCTTCGCGTGAAGGATCCGGAAACCGGCAAACCACTGGTTGACCTCGTGCTCGATAAAGCCGGACAGAAGGGAACTGGAAAGTGGGCTAGCCAGATCGCGCTCGATCTCGGCGTGGCAATCCCGACGATCGACGCGGCGATTGTTGCGCGAAACATTTCAGCGCAAAAGAGCGAACGCGTTGCTGCTGCAAAACAATTCAGCGCGCCGGCTTCAGCGGAGCCGCTGGGAAACAAGCAGGACATGATTGCTGCGGTGCGCGATGCGCTTTATGCATCCAAGATTTGTTCGTACGCGCAGGGCATGAACGTTATTAAGGCTGCTTCCGATCAGTTTGGTTGGAACATCAACCTCAGCGAGACGGCGCGCATCTGGCAGGGCGGTTGTATCATTCGCGCGAAGTTTCTGGGACTCATAAAGGAAGCATATCTGCGTCAGCCCGACCTGGTAAACCTGCTGCTTAACGACGAATTCAAAGCGCGCATCGATCGCTCGCAGGGTGCGTGGCGCCTGATTGCCGCGCACGCGATCAAGATGGGGTTGCCCATTCCAGCATTTGCGGCCAGCTTGAGTTATTTCGATCTCTATCGCTCGGCGGAACTGCCGCTGAATCTGACGCAGGCGCAGCGAGACTTTTTCGGCTCGCACACTTATGAGCGAACGGACAAACCGGACCAGGGCTTTGTTCATACTGAGTGGGAAGAGCTTCTGGAGAAGCAAAAGGGTAAGGCAAACTGTTAGTTTGCTGACGTTCGTTACCACTGAATTGAGTGGCAGCTTACCAACGCAAACTAACAGTTTGCTTTACGACTCGCCGGTCATGAACCCAAATCCAAATGTTTTAATCTTCGATACTCCCGAGCAAGTTGCTCAAGCCGCAGCAGATCGATTCGTTGACTACTCGGTTGCCAGTATTGCCGAGCACGGTTCATTTGCCGTCGCGCTTGCCGGTGGCTCGACACCAAGGCGCGCGTACGAACTGCTTGCCACGGATACCTTCAAGGGTCGCGTTGATTGGTCGCTTGTCCATTTGTTCTTTGGCGACGAGCGCATGGTCCCGCCGGATTCACCTGAAAGCAACTACCGCATGGTGAATGACGCGCTGCTAGCGCGTGTCGCATTGCCGCCGCAGAATGTGCACCGGATAAAAGGTGAAACCACGCCGCACGAATGCGCCGAATCATACGAAGCCGAATTGAAAAGCTTTTTTGGAACGACGGGCTGGCCGCGGTTTGATTTGGTGTTGCTCGGAATGGGCGACGATGCTCATACAGCGTCGCTTTTTCCCGGCAGTGATGCTTTGCAGGAAAAAACGAAATGGGTCGTCGCCACTGCGCACCCTCAATCCCAGCAAGCGCGCATCACTTTAACCCCGCCGGTTATCAATCATGCGGGTCGAGTTACTTTCCTGGTGACGGGAGAAAAAAAAGCAGCGCCGCTCGCGCACGTTTTGCACGGCGACGCCACAAATAAAGAATTGCCGGCGCAGAAGATCGGGCCGGTGCAGGGAATTCTAGAATGGCTGGTTGATCGGTCCGCTGCTGCCGAGCTTTAACAGTGAACGTAACCCAGCAGGTAGAACACGATAATAAAAACCAGAATGGTCGAGATGCAGCCACCGCCGAATTTCCAAGCGGCCGCACCCGCCAATAGTCCACGTAATGGTCCTTCCATACCTTAACCGCCTTCGTGCTAGTTTTTCGTGCTTAGATTTTCTAACTAAAAAAGTCGATCAGCTTGCGGCGGCAGCTTTCTGTTCGCCCTTGGCTTTCTCCATGCGCGTGCCTAAAGTCTCGGCGCCGTCTTCGCCCAATACTTTCTTAGCCTTGGGAAACATCTCGCCTTCTTCTTCCTCGACGTGATGCTCGATGTTTTCCTTCAGCACCGTAAACTTCGCGGTCCACTCTTCTTTGTCCTTGCCGAGCGATTCCAGTTCACCCAGCAGCGTCTTCACGACCTTATGTTCCTCAAAAGCCTCGAGTGTGATGTCGCGGGTTTCGTCGGCTTCTTTCAGTGCCGGATAGAAGATGGTTTCTTCAATGCGCGTGTGGATGTCGAGCTCAGTCTTCAGTTGGGTAAAGAGTTCTTCGCGCGTTTTCACGGCGCGCTCCGTGGTCTCGTCGATCTTCTCGAGTATGCCGGCAACTTTTTTGTGATCGGCTTTCAATAAAGTAAAGGCGTTCATAACAATATTCCTCCTGGTGTGAAAGTTTTGGGTCCTGCAGTGGCCAGGCGAATCAGACTGATTAGGCTGGCGGTTTCATAATCCTTTGTATTCGTTTTAATACTGGCCCTTAAGCGCGCTTACGAATCTGTATCGTTCGGATGCGAATAACCAAGGAATTGCTTTGGTTTCTGCTAACCGTGCAATGCGAATGCCACAAGACTGATTAGGAATCCGGATCAGACTTAACCTCATTTGGTGGCCGTCTGTTTCATGAACCGCAGCAAGGACTTTTCAGCCGCGTGAAGTTTTTTCCCCCGATAGGTGATCAATTCGTTCAGGGTGTTGAAATAGCGGTCGATGACTTTTCCATTTTCAAAACTGTTGATGATTTCCGGGCAGATGTACGAAGTGCGGCAAACTGCCGGCGTGTTGCCTAACGCTTCAGCCGCTTCTTTAATAGCCGCCACCACTTTTCGCTTGCGCGCCGTTTTCTTCTCAGCGATCTCCGCACCCGCTCGAGCCAACGCGCAGGCGCACACGAGTGTTCCGGCCCAGGTGCGAAAATCCTTGGCGCTGAATTTTTCACCCATCACTTCGCGGATGTACTCGGTGATGTGACGGCGCTTTACGTCTACGAACTCGCCATTGCCGTTCTGGTATTTAAAGACTTCGCGCGCCGGCTGCTTTAACAAACTCTTTACAACCTTTGCTACCTGCCGATCTTTTAGTTGGCGGACCTGGCGCACACCGGACTTGCCGGGAAAATCAAACTCGACCACGTCACCTTTAACCTGCATATGTTTCGGTCGCAGCGTGGAGATGCCGTAACTGCCATTCTCGCTGGCATACACCTGACTGCCCGGACGAATGAAGCAGCTCGAAAGAATGCGTACGATGCTGGCCATCACGCGTTCGCGCCCGAGGTCCGGTTGGCGCAGATGTGCGGCGACACTCTTCCGCATCTTTGGCAATGCCTCAGCAAAAGCAACGATGCGGCGAAACTTCTTGGCATCCTGCCGGCGCGTATGCATCTCGTGGTAGAGATACTGCCAGCGTCCGGCGGCGTCTTTGCCGACCACCTGCAATGCCCCCGCGCCGCGCGGATTAATCGCAACGTCGGTCCAGGCTGGCGGAATTTTCAAACTCTCAATTCGCTCCCGCTCGGCAGCGCTTACTTTTTTTCCGTCGGCGTTCTTGTAATGAAGCCCCCGAGCGGGGCTTCCCAAACGTTTTATTCCGGCTTGCTGCAGTTGCTGAAGTCTGGTCATTGGAAGTGTGGAGCGATCCGCAGCAGTCTGCCGGAACCCAACGATGGTCATGCCTTGCTGGGCAACTTACGCAACGCGAACCGGCCGTAGAAACAGGAGTCCTTGTTGCAGAAAAAACTTTCGTTAACTACGTTTTTGGTCACCGCGATCGCCCTGACCGGACTGCACAGTAGTTTTTGCTTTGTGTTTTACATCCTGCGCTAACGAGCGTCCCTGGTCATCTGACTCCTTGAATTGTCCGTCTTCGTCGCGCCGCACGTAACGCTTGTCTGTTCCGGTATCGATTAATTCGCGCTTACCGCCTCCCGCTTTGTTCGCCATATCGGTCTCCTTGATTTTGTGTAGGCTTCCTGTACATCCGGCGGAGCCATTTGTTTAGTAACAGACCACCTTTGGTCCGTTAACCTTGAATCAAGAACGCTACGCCGCAATAGCAGTGCCAGCTTTTTTCTTGCTTAGTTGCGCAATCCGAATAGACAAGCGAGCGATTCTGAATACCAGATTCTGCGGGGCTCAGTATTTGCAGAGTTCACAAAAGTCAATCCAGCGAAAGGGGAACAAGGGATGCCAAGGGGAGATAAGGGTGCGTACACCGACAAGCAGAAGAGGCAGGCGGAACACATTGAAGAAGGTTACGAAGACCGCGGTGTTTCGAAGCAGACGGCCGAGGCTCGTGCCTGGGCGACGGTGAACAAAGAATCTGGTGGCGGCAAGAAGAGTGGATCGGGACGCGGTAAAAAGGCAACCAAGAGTTCGTCTAAAAAAGGCGGCAAGAAGGGCGGCAAGAAAGCTGCCAGGAAGTCGAGCCGGAAGTCTACTAAGAAGTCTCCGAAGAAGAAGTAGAACAGAATTGAATGCCAACCAAACGAAAGAAAGCGACCAAAGGTCGCGCTAGTCGCGCGAACAAAACGACCCCGACAAAAGCGATAGCCCCCGCATTTGTTTACTTCGCATCAGAGATTGATTCGAGTTACGTGACCGGAGAACTACTACCTTTGCTCGGTGGCGAAACCACCGCAGCTTGATTTTTTCATCAGTTAAACCAGGAGGAAAATATATGGGAGACGGTGATGGTGGAGGAAGTGCGGGCGTTGTGGCCGTGCTCGTGATTTTTGTGATTATCGTGGTCGCCGCGTTATTTGTTTTCGGCGGTCGCCTTTTCGGCGGAAACAAAAAGGTCGATGTGAATGTTACTGCTCCGGCGCGGTAGCGGTTCAATCGATGTATTAAGATTATTGGGACGGCTTTGCTCCTGCTGATTGCATTCATTCAATCCGAGTGGGGGCAAGCCACTCTTCCTACGTTTGAGCATCGGCGTCTTGAAGTGGGAGTTTGAATCGCGCCTGGTAAATTGGAATACGACTGGCATTGGCACTTCTTTATAGTGTCCTCTGAATTATGAAACAGGCCGCACTTACAGCAACCGAGCCTTCGATTGTTTCGTCTGCTTCCTCGCCCGAAGTTGGCGGCGATTCTCTTAATGAATTCTTCAGCGGCTGGCTGGATTCTGTAGCGCCTGAGCTTTCAGGAGCGAAGCCGCCCAAAAGACGGGTGCTCACCGCTGGCTACCGGAAACTTTTGGTTAGTTCAACCGATATGGTGCGTGTCAACCGTGCGACCGTGCGCGAAGGCACCGCCCATCGTCATTGGCCACCTGAAGTTGTTGCTCAGTTTCTTCAGGCAGAAGTGATCCGCACCAAATCAAAGTCCAGATGATAGACGCGATTCTGCGTCGGCCAATGCACCTCAGCCGAAACAAACGATAACGAATCCCCGCTACACGATCTCGTATTGGGCTGGAAAGGCCCGAGCGAAAAAAATGTGCAAAGTCGAAGGGTCGCTGCTCTCAGCGGGTCGGCGCGCTGCTTGCTATCGAGGCGCGGCGGAGGGAATCAAAATATGTATTCAAACAAAATCAGGAACGGTTTTTGCGGAATATTTCTGGCATTTTCTTTGTTGCTGGGAGTGGGCCTAACAACTGTTTCAACAACTCAGGCACAAGACCGCCGTTGGGACCGCAACCAGGAGCGCGATCGAGATGGCGACAACGATCGGCAGCGTGGAAATCGCGGCCGACGCGATCGCGATAACGATGGCGACCGAGATCGTGATCGCGACGGGAACAACGGTCGCTGGAGTCGCAACAACGGCCAGTACGATGGTTATCGCAACTATGGTCAGTACCGCCGAACCCAGGGAGGTTATGGTCAGTACCGAAACCAGGGTGGGTATGGCAACTACGGTTACAACGTCTATCAGCAAGCCCAGCAGCAGGGCTATCAGGATGGACTTTATACCGGTTCGAGCGACGCCCAGCGTGGCCAAAGTTACAACCCGCAACGTTCTCACTATTACAGAAACGCAAATTCAGGTTACAACTCTTCGTACGGTAATCAAGGCCAGTTTCAACAGGCTTATCGCCAGGGATTTCTGCAGGGCTATCGGCAGGGATATCAGCAGTACGGAGGCTACAACAACAATCGGCGCTGGCCCTGGTAATGTTGAAGAGCAACGGTGGGCTTGCACTACTGTCTAATCGAACCTGCCGCGAGTTTCTAAACTCGCGGCATGTTTTCTGTCTAGAGGCTTATCTTTTTACTGAGTGCCGGCTGACGATCTTCGATTGAGAACGGCAGACGCGGTGATTTTGCGGCTGCCCTGATTCGCATATAGGAAGATCAGTTGCCGGCCGATTCGCTCGATTGTCACCAGTCCCTTATCGCTGCATTGGTCCTGACCATGGTCCAGAACCTCTCGAAATCTGGCTTTACTCTGGTTCATACTCAATAGCTTCCACCGGCCGCCGCAGTTAAGAGACGGGTAGTCGACCAGGACTGCGCCATGGCCACGCTTAACTCTTCCGGCCGTTACCTTCATTGCCCAGGTTGTGTTGTCATCGGTTTGGTAACCGGTTCCTTGCCAGGTGCCGTGCAGCCATGACCTGGATTTGTTCTGCGCTGCCAGATTTGGAACCAGAACCAGGAAGAGTCCGATGAGCAGAACAGCGCGACGCATGACCACTTGAGGTTGAACCACTGTTCACCATCCTCCTTCGCCCGATCGTTTATTTGTCCCCATAGAAAATGTTCGATGCAGAACCGCGAGCGGTAGCGACCGGATGCTGCGGTCGACTGTGAAATGCGCCATTCGAGCGGCGTGAAACATTGAATGCTAGCA
>JBDTTW010000273.1:0-11258 GCA_039930405.1 bacterium | reverse complement strand
GCGTTGGAGTTGCCCAGCGAAAAAGTCATCGGACTGGTGCCAACGACCGTAATGGCAGCCGGCACGCTGAAGTTAATGCCATTGCGTTGGACCACCATTTCCAGCCGCTTCGTTGCGCCCTTTGGTCCATATCCGATCGATTTGATAACAAGGCGCGTTGGCTCACCATCCGCAACCGGGGTGGAATCAGGGTCGCTAATTGTCAAACCAAAAGCGATTCCCGTTAGCGGCGTATAGGTATTGTCAGTGGGACTGACCTTTACACGATCTACAAAAGCCGAACCAGTGCTGGTGTAGTTGAATACGAGCCATCCGGAAAGACGCGTAGCCGTGGCCGCATCGCCTGACATGTTTGACTTGTCAGCTATAACAGCATTTCTAAAGCTCATCTTCGGAGTCCCCGCCACATCATGTGAAGCCACATTTCCGCGCAACACATTTAACGCTTGCTGCAGACCGGCTTCGGCGCCGTAATAAGCTTGCATCTCAGCGGTCGCGTCAATCGAGTTTGTGGCCGACATGCCCGTCGTCAGAACCAGAGCGCCGCCCGCCGCCAGGACAAGAGTGGCAATCATCAGCGTGGTAATCAGCGCGGCGCCTCGTTCATTGGAGCGCGCATTTTTCTTTTTGATTGAATGCAAAAGCATCATGGTTTTCGTAGCCTCTTCGAGGATGGGTCCGGGAATTAATATTTTGACAATCGAGAATTACGCAGCGCCACGTCTGAAATCAGGAGTACTTGGGAAGGTGGTTGGTATCCCGCAATTCCGGGCTGGCCGACTTGCGGCGTGTTCACGCACGCTACTACGACGACGAACTTGGCGTTGTCGGGAGTAACTTCGGTTTGTGCCGAGCCTGCGGCATTAAGTGGGTTGGTAATGCGACAGTTCGCGGGATCCTGAGTGTAGGTGACTTTCGTGTTGAAATAATAAAAGCGCACTCCATCTACACGATTCGCAAGCACTGTCTTGCGCATCTCGGGCAGTGTCAGACCGGTTGGTTGAAGCGGATCCCAGCGCGCAAGATAATTCGTCTTTGCAGCCGAATTAACAAAGTAGGTGACATCTTCACCCGCATCTTCACCGTTGGATATTCCGGGTTGGTTTATTCCCGAACGGGCAGCAGCGGAAACGGCCGTATCAAACTTGTTGAGGTTTGCGCGCACGCGGATCGATTGAGAATTTGAATCAGCCGCGACGATGCCATTACCTGAAAGGTTGAAACCGGCGTTGGATATTTCTCGCGACATGATGTTGAGCGCCCGTTGTACGTCGGCAATTTCATCCGACCGCTCGTTTTCGCGGCTCCTAATGTTTAGCGAACGTGCGAGAAGAGTAACGGAAATGCTCATAACGACGAGCGTTACTGTCATGGCAATCATTAATTCAATTAATGAAAAACCAGCCTGGGACTTTTTTGTTTTTGTTCTAAACATGGTTTCTCAATTCCGCCTAGCGATTCGGTCCGAGGAGTAAAGTGCTTCGTTGTGTTGTTAAGGTTACAGAACCAAAGAGCGAAGTAATTGTTCGCGCCCATGCGGAGCCCGCACCCTTGGGAGTGACGCGAACGGTGATGGATTTCAAAGTGGGCTGTCCGTTCACAGTGATTGAATTAGTGATGACCGTTCGTACGGTGTAGGGGCGATTCGCGCTGGTCACATTCGTATCCGTTCCGGCCGTTGCGTCGAGAGCAGTGTCGGTAAAGTTCAGCGCGCGAAGTTCTTCAATTTGCTGCTGTCCAACAGCCATGGCGAGCTGGCGATCGTTTGCGGTGGATGTATTAGTTGCCGCGTAGAGGAAAAGGGAGGCTGCTCCCAGGCCTACGATCATCAGTAATACAAGCGCGATTGACGTTTCCATCAGCGTGAACCCGCGCTCGTTTATGTTATAGGGTCGGCTGTCCTGTTCGTTCCCCATTTCTTGTTTCTCCGGAATCATTTTGTTGGTTAGCTCTTAATCGGCTTCAGTGTTCAGTTAATCGCAACAGATGCAGTTGCGCCGCAACCGGAAACTGCCGTGAAAGTTACTGTGCCACTTTGATTATTTCCGTTGACGAGAATATTAAATATCGCACTGCCGCTACCGTTACTGACCGTAGCTGACTGTCCGGGCGCCAAACTGACAGAAATATGCGAAGTGTTTGAATTCCCGGTTACCGCGATTGTCGTCACCGTGGTGGCGTTGTTCACTGACAGAGTCACAGACTTAGTCACCTTGTTGCCAATCGACAAAGAGGTTGGTGACGCCGTCAACGTGCATGGCCCAGTCGTCGGATATGGAGTTGGCGTTGGTATCGGAGTAGGCGTTGGTGTGGGCGTCGGAGTTGGTGTCGGAGTCGGAGTCGGTGTCGTGCAATTATTGCCACCATTGTTTGAACAAGGGTAGGGTGTGGGCGTCGGCGTGGGGGTGGGCGTCGCTTGCGGATCGGGAGTCGGAGTAGGTGTGGGCGTCGGAGTACCTGACCCCGGGGTTGGAGTCGCTGTCGGATTTGGTGTCGGATCCGAGCGCGTGTCACCACTCGGGTTGCCGTTTAAAGTGGGCGTCGGGATTCCGGCGTCCTGAAAGATTTGCGCTTCGATAGTTACGTCTCCCGAGCCAGTTACAGTAATGAGTTTTGACGAACTGGCATCGTTAGTGAGCGCCATCACCGGTGTAACTTCTCCCGTAATCGAACGCCCGCGCCAGTCGAACGTAATCGTGATCGGCGTCGCACTGGTGAAAACGACACCCGTTTCCAGCGTGTAAGTCTTTACTTCTGTAGCGCCGACAACACCGTCGCGATCCAAATCCATTGACACGGTGTAGCTCGTAGCATCATTGAGGGTAACTGAGGCGCGATCCCCGCCCATCGCATGGCGGCGCACGGAATCACCCCGTGCTTTCTCAGCCCAACTCGCAAACTGCCGTACAGAATTATTAAGTCGCATGTGCGCGCGGGCCTTGACGATCCCAATTGCACCGAACGTGGTTACAATGGAAACCAGAGCGAGAATAATCAGCACCTGAATGATGCTGAAGCCATGTTCCCGGCGCTGACTGTCTAATCGTTGGGTCATGTCTGTTTCCTTCATCGCTCCTCCACACTAAACGCTACGAGGTCGAGGGACCTCTGTGCTCTCGGTTTGGCAACGTTCATGCCAAGCTGAATTCGCAGCAAACTCTCCCTTTTGCGCGAAACTCTTCCTCTAAGGACGAGCTTATTTGTTACCTAAAGTAACGATACAGGAAGGGCTCTTCCTGTTATGAGACCTCGCGAAACACGGTCGTCTACGAATCGTTTACTGCGCCTTAATGCGGAAAGGGCGTCGCCTTCGGCGTTTGATCAGGCAGGGTTCTTTCTGTCCGGACGCCCATTCGTCCTGCTCCGAAGGGATCGTCCTCCGTGGATCTTGGCGCCGCACGCCGGATTCGCGGTTGGACGGCAAAGCGCCCCGTCGATCTTTTGATTGGCGGGGCGCAGTGCTGCATTGAAGGATTTATTGGTCAAGGAGGGCTGGCGCCAGTTTTCGAGTTTGGCTCAAACTCGTTTGCGGAGGTCAAGATGCTCTGTGTATCTGCCAGCTTCATGGCCAACACGCGTGGCTTATAGCCGAAGGACTTGGGCCCACCACGACTGTTCTGCACCTGCATAACGAGCCGGTCCTGATTCTGTCTGAACCGCAACACGCTGCCGCGCTGATTCATAATCACAAAAAGTAGAACGTCGCCGCTCGCAGTCTTCATCTGACCAACCAACGAACTCGCGCCGCCGTCGGTTCGCACCAGCGTGCCAGTCTTGGCGATAACGCTGCCTTCCCAGGCGAGCCCGGTAAAGCGATCTTCGAGAGTGCCCGGATCTATTCCGGCGACGGGCATGATGTCGGCCGGCGAGAGTTTGTGTTTCTGCAATTCGTTACGTAACCCGCGGAAAATCTTCATCATGGCTCGCGGCGTCACGCGGTTAACTCCCAAGCCACTCACCGATGAAAGCCGAACTTCAATCTGCGGAATTCCAAGCAACGTTACCAGTTGGCGTTCGACTGATGGAGCGCCGCCGAGGCTGTCGCCGATTCGCTCAGCCATAAAGTTATTGGAATAGCAGAGGAGAACCTTCAGTACGTCCGTCAGCTTGCTGGAGTTGTGAGTGAGAAGTAGTTTGGCCCCGGGCGCTACTGGGTCAACAACGACCTCGCCCAGGACTGCGACGTTGGGAACAGTTTGTAAGCTGGCTTGATCGCCGAGCGTCATACGTTCGTACATCCAGGAACGTGTCGCTTCACCAGATCGACGCGACGCATCGAGAGTGTCAGACAGCATTTCACCGGACCGCCGCGCCGAGGCGCTGAAATTCATAGTAAAACCGGGAGCAACAACAATGTTGCCGGTAACCGTGCGAATGCCGATGTTATTTAAGAGCCGCGCGATCATTACTCCGTGCTCGTAATGAAACGATGGATCGCGACCAGTGACATACAAGTTACCGGTTAACTCTCCAGTTGCTTTATTTATGGTACCGTCTGTCCAGAACCCGTTAGTGAAACGATACTGGGGGCCGAAGGTATGAAGCGCCACGAGCGCCAGTCCGAGTTTGACTGACGACGCTGGGTTAAATCCCTGTTCAGTTGCTTGCGCCGAGACGGTTTTACCATCGCTTGTTTCGATGAGTACACCCTGGAGCCCATAAACTAACGGCTCGTCAGCGCTTTGTTGGGAAAACGCGTCGGCTGGGGACGCTATTGGTTTCGCTGAAGGGTCTGGTTGCGGAAGAGGTGTCTGCGCGCTGCCGAGCGTGGCACAAGCCAGCAGCAGAAAAAGCAAAAGAAAAATTTGTGCTCGCTTTCTTTTCTTGTGCATCGCCTTCATTGCTCGCGAGTGAGTACTACGTATCGATAATAACATGGCGCGGGAGAGTAATGGGGGAGAAGGATCTTTCGATGCGTGGTTCCCTAAGGAAGATGCCGCGCTTAGAGTCAAACAATATTTTGCGCTTTGCATCACAAACTCTGGATCGCAATTGCGTTGACAATAAAAGAACTGCAAATCTAGAATCTGGACATTGACAATCGCGTGAGACGAAATCATCAGCTCGTTAGTGCGGAAGAGATACGTGCCACACACGCCGCGCGCAAGAAAGAAATTCAGGCGCGGCTCCGCGAGTTTGGCGAAGTGTGGCAGCGCGGCTCTGATGATCTTCTTTGGGAAGAACTCGTCTTCTGCATTTTCACCGCCGGCGCATCTGCGCGCATGGGGTTCACCGCGGTGGATGCAGTCAGGCCTTTATTGGCCGCAGGCGGCAGGCGCGAGATGACGCGTGCTTTGCAAAAAGCAGGCGCACATCGATTTCCGGTCGAGCGTCCCGGTTATATCGTCGTCACGCGCGATTACCTGCGCGAGCATTGCGATCTGAAGCTGCGCCGAAAGCTTGCAAGTTTTCGTGACCCGATCGAACGGCGAGACTGGTTGGCCCAGGAAAAGCGCATCAAAGGTCTGGGTTACAAAGAGTCAAGCCATTTCCTGAGAAATATAGGCATGCGCGGTTATGCGATTCTGGACAAACATGTCATGAGTTGTCTTCATGACTTGCAGATCGTAGACATTGCAAAACCGCCTGCCAGCCGGGCGCGCTATCTGGAAGTCGAAGAAAAGTTAAAGCTGGTTGCGCGCGATCTCAAAATAGACTTTGATGAGCTTGATTTGGTGCTTTGGTCCATGAAGACTGGCGAGGTGTTGAAGTAAGCGCCCGTCAACAGCAGTTGTTACTCCCCATTTAGGCGAAAGCCATGGTTACGGTGTGTCAAGGAGTTTAGTGAAATGACAAGCAGGCGACGCAGACTGGCCGCAGAAATTCTCGCGGCCTTTGTGATCTGTCTGGCCTTTGTTGGTCCAGTGAATGCTGCTGGCGAGCAAAAAACTCGCGTACGAGCCGATCGTGCCCTGCGCGACGGCGATTTCGAGAACGCGGAAAAAATCTTTCGCGAGTTGCTTGCGAAGGATACGCATGACAAGGGCGCTCGTTTGGGCTTGAGCTTTGCGCTTTTGAAACAGCGCCACCTGCAAGACGCCTACGATCAGGCGGCAAGAGTAATTCTTGCCGATCCACTCTCCGCGCGCGCTCATGCTTTGCTGGGCGCTGCCATCCTTGCCTCGGGTAACTTTCGGAATTCAGTTGAAGAGTTTCGCACCGCGCTCAGTCTCCAGGACAACGAGGCGCTGGCGATTGGCGGGTTGGCGATGGTGGATTTTTATGAGAACCGCATCGACGCGGCGATCAAAGGATTGCGACGTGCGGTAAGTTTAGACGGCAACGAACCCGACTACATTTTCAACCTGGGCCAGGCAACCGCGCGTAACGAACGTTACAAAGAGGCCGCGGATGCTTACGAAACGTTCCTGCTGATTGCGCCCAAGACCGATGCCGACCGGCGCGCGCGCATTCGTGGGTTGATCGATTTCCTGCGCTATCTGGGCCATCAGGGTTTGCTCTACACGCTAAGCGGAAACAAAACCAGGCTGTCGTTCGAGTCATTGGACGGACGGCCTATACTCAAGGTGCACGCGAACGGTAATAAGGATTTTCTGCGTTTCGTGCTCGATACGGGCTCGGGCATGTCGGTTATCTCGGAAGAGACAGCGAAGAAGTTGGGCATGCGTCCCGTCGCCCGCGGCGGCATGGCCCGCGCTGTTGGCGGCGGCGGAAAGTTTGAAATCGTTTATGGTTTCCTTTCCTCGCTGGACTTGGGCGACGTCAAAGTGTCGAGCGTGCCGGTCTACATTCGCCACTTTTATGATAACAAGACGCCGGTCGATGGCTATCTCGGGTTATCGGTGATCTCAAAGTTTGTTGCTTCGGTTGATTACGGCACCAGGCTTTTCACGCTGCAGCGGCAATCTGATTCAGATAATGACGACGCGCCGCGCCCAGTCGCGAACACACTTCCAACTGTCCCTTCCGACATAGTCGAAATACCGGTGCGCACAACTTCAAGTGGATTCCTCAGCGGCGAAGTAAAGTTGGAAGGAATCGACAAGCCCCTGAATTTCATCATCGATACCGGTGCGAGCGTCTCAGTTGTTTCCGAGAAACTGGTAGCCGAAGAAGAACTCACAAGTTTTATTGCCCCGGTTCGTATGCGAGTTTACGGCGCCGCGGGAATAACAGACGACGTTAAGACTGTGTTGCTGCCGAAAGTCATGCTCGGCAGTCTCGCGCGCGAACAAATTACTGCCGCGGTTCTCGATATGGAGCCGGTGAATGAAACCGCCGGATTCACTCAAAACGGAATTCTTGGCGGAAACTTTCTTGCGCACTATCGTCTTTCTTTCGATTTCAGACGGGCATTGATTAAACTGGAACCATTGAAGAAAAGCGTGAAGACGAGCGACAGCGTGAACCTGGGACCAATGTGACCCGGACATGAAGCAGAGTTTGTATCTCGAGACATCAGTGATTGGCGCTTACCTGGACAACGGTGAGCCGTTTCGCCGCGATTTGACCATTCGCTGGTGGGAACACGAGATGCCGGACTATCGCGCCGTGATTTCACCGCTGGTCACGCGAGAATTAGAGCGCGTTGCGGAACCACACCGCACTTCATACCTGAATTTGATCGCCGATCTGGAACAGGTTGAGCTGGCCGAGGAGGCGTCGATACTTGCTGAGGGTTACATCTCGCGCGGAATATTTCATCGCAAGTACATTGCCGACGCCATGCACGTGGCCATTGCGTCGGTTCACAAAATCGATTACTTGTTGACCTGGAACTTTGGTCATTTGGCAAACGTGCGCCGGCAAGCTCGCATTCGGCTCTTCAATACGGCCGCAGGTTTTTATGTTCCGATGATCGTTACGCCTGAGTTCCTTGTTTCCGAAGCTACCGAGACTGGAAAATAATTAGCGAATGTATCGACGACCGAAATTTCTGGAAGTGCTGCACGCGATTCGCGAGCAGATGTCTCGTGAAGTAGACTACGATGTCGATCTGTTTGCCGAGTTGGTGCGATCCGGCATTCGTCCCGCGCATGGACCTGAGCGAATAATCCGCGGCCGGCGAACCCACGTTCCCCCGCAGGACCTTGAAGTTGAGATTGACGAGCAACCTAAAAAGCGTGCAGGCAGGACGCGATAAGACGCGGGCGGTAGCGAAATCACTTTCCCACATTTATGAACGCAACGTTTGAAACCATCGGACTCGAAGTTCCCAGCGAGAAAGCTTTTAACTATCTCGCCGAACGCGCCGGCGATCAGGGTGAAGCCACTCAACTGAATCGTCGCGGCGCTGTCCTGCATGGCCGTTGCTGGAAGCTCGGTGAAGGCCTCGAAGTCTGGACAGTGCTTTACGAATCCGGCAGCGGTGACGTGTTCTATGCGGATTGCCGTCCGGGTTTTCGCGCTCGCTACATTCAAACGATTACGCCCTGGGCCTTGACCGAATATGACGAAGAAGGCGAAGCAGTGGTCCATGGTTATCGCGAAGGCACCGATTGCGAAGTATTGTTTGAACTGCAAAATCTAACGGAAGTCGGTCCCGGCGGTTTTCGCGCCCAGGAGTTACATGTGGGACTATGTGGGCTGGCCTATCGCGCGCGAGTTCGTTCCGGGCCCGCGAAAACACGTTGGTTGCCATTGGATAAAGCGGCGCCGTCGCGCGCTGCGCATGAAAACGATTGGAGTTTGTCCGGTCGAGTAGTGGCCTGTAAGCCGCTAAAGAATCCGCTTTCAGGCAGCGATCTCTATTGGATTAATGTAGATCTTGAGCGTATGAACCTTGAGATTTTGGTCAACCAACGCTCGCTTCGTGGCGATAGGTTGGTGCCGGGCGCGACGTTGGACGCGGAAATCTGGTTGCAAGGTCACGTGCTGGACGAACTGGCGCTGAGTTCACGCTACGAAGGAGTCGATGTTTCCTGTTCGACCGCGGATTTCTGGAGCCGGTTGCGCCGCCGAAACTAATTGCCCTGGTCCATTAGCGAGTTACCTTTGCAGAGAAAAGCAGTTACCCGACAACTGACTAAATGAAACGTGTTCTTGTTGTAGTCCTCATCCTGCTTGCCGTCGCTGTCGGTTCTTATTTTTTCAATCAATACTGGATTCATCGCTATGATGCGTTGATTGCGCGGCAAGCTGCGATCTATCGGCTTGACCCTAACCTGGTGTGGAGCGTGATTTACGAGGAGACATATTTCAGTCCCTGGAAGAGCGGCAAAGACGGCGAGATTGGCCTGATGCAAATCACGTCCGCGGTGGGCCGTGATTGGGCCACCGAAACCGGCATGAAAGATCTCGAACGCCAAATGGCTGAGAATCCGGCAGCGCAACTTCGCGATCCCGAGCGCAACATTCAAATCGGTTGCTGGTACCTGGAAAAGTTTTATCAGCAGTATCGCGACACGCCGGACGCCGAGGCGCGCATGATTGCTGCTTACAACGCCGGTCCGAGCCGCGCGGCTGAGTGGAACAAAGTGCCGCCGGGACAAAACCAACTTTCTGGCGAGCAATTCATTAACAACATCGATATTCCCTCCACGCGCGCCTACGTCGTTTCAATACTCGACCGTTATCGCAAAATGAAAGGGCACGCGCGCGACATCAATCTGCAAGGCTCGCCGGCGCCCGCGCGTTGAGCCGGACGCTTGCGCTAAACTCCCTTTTCAATTTGCTGGTTCCATTTGGATCACAACCGATGACCACAATTTACAGCGCTCAATGGATAGTGCCGGTGTCTGCGCCGCCTTTCGCCGATGGCGGAATTGTCGTCAGCGAAGATCGCATCATTGCGGTGGACACGCGCGCAGCAGTGGGCCAAAAATTCCCGCAGGCAGAAGTCAGAGACTTTGGCCCAGCCGCGATAATACCCGGCCTCGTAAACTCTCATTCACATCTTGAACTAACCGCCATGCGCGGTTTTCTTGAAAACGAGGAAACTGAGTTCTTCGCCTGGTTGAAAAAGTTGACGGCCGCGCGTCTGGAACGAATGACCGCAGACGATTTGAATGTGTCGGCCCAGTGGGGTGCGTGCGAAGCGGCGCGTGCGGGCGTAACCTGCGTCGCGGACGCAAGCGATGCCGCATTTGAAAGTATGAATGCGTTGCGAGCCGTCGGCTTGCGCGGAATAGTTTTTCAGGAATCGTTTGGGCCAGATCCGCGCTTAGCGGCGGAGAACTTTGCAAAGCTGCAGGCAAAGATCCCTCGCTTGCGCGAACTTGAGTCAGCGTTGGTGAAGTGCGGTGTGTCACCGCATGCGCCCTATACAGTTTGCGGCCCGCAGTTGGAGCTGATCGCGCAGTTTTCGCTTGACGAAGAGTTGCCGTTGATGATGCATGCGGCGGAAACATCGATGGAGGCGGCATTGTTAAGTGAAGGCCGCGGCGCTTTTGCAGCTGGATTGAAGAGCCGCGGCATTGACTGGCAGACTCCAGGAACATCGACGATTCAGTACCTGAAGCAGCACGGCATCCTGGCGGCGAAGCCGTTGTTGGCACATTGCATCCACGTTGACAGTGAGGATGTCGAGACGCTGGCTGAAACTGGAACCAGGATCGCGCATTGTCCCACGTCGAATTCAAAGCTTCGTCATGGAGTCGCGCCGTTGACGAAGTTTCTCGAGCAGGGAATCGCGACCGGCCTCGGCAGCGACTCGGTGGCGAGCAATAACGTTTGTGATTTGTTTGCGGAAGCGCGTTACGCGCTGCTGCAGGCGCGCTCGAGTCCTGCAGCTAAGAATTCCAAATCTGATTTATCAGCCCAGGATGGTTTGGAACTTGCGACGCGTGGAGGAGCGAACGCCCTCGGCATGTCCGAGCAACTCGGAGCGTTGCAGGAAGGGATGCAGGCAGACTTCGCGATTGTCTCGCTGGATGGCACGCAGCAAATTCCCGTTTACGATCCGGTTGGTACGCTCATCTTCAGCTCGAGCGGGCGTGATGTAGTGTTGACGGTGGTGGCGGGAACGGAAGTTTATCGCGACGGTCGCGTGACAAACGTTGATGAGGATCGCCTGCGCGCCCGCATGAAAGAGATTGCTGAGAAGCTGGCTCGCGGCTCTGCCGCCTGATGTGCGGAAAGGCTCTGCCTTTCCGTCATCCCTACTCTTGAGGCTGCGCTACAGTTACAGAGGCACAGCCTCAATTGTTATTGAGCGCTTCTCGGAAGGGCACAGCCCTTCCGCACATCAGGCGGCAGAGCCGGGGCTAAATCAGCGAGGCCGCGATTGCTTCGTCGAATATTTCCAAAGCGACGTCAATATTCTCTCTCGTGATAATCAACGGCGGCGACCAGCGAAT
>JBDTTW010000272.1:0-4503 GCA_039930405.1 bacterium | reverse complement strand
ATTGGTAGCGGGGGGGAGACTTGAACTCCCGACCTTGGGGTTATGAATCCCACGCTCTAACCACCTGAGCTACCCCGCCACGCGAGTCATTATAGGGTTAGCTAACTAGAGGTCAAGAAGGGTGGGCAGTAAGCGGTGAGGTGTCAGCAGTAAAAGGAAAAGAAGATTTACCATTTTCCATTTGCCATTTTTCATTTTTCATTTGCCTGCCCGCCGATCATTCCTTTCGGAGTTACAGGGGCGGAGTGCTGGAGTTAATGCGGTTGATCACTTGAATAGAATTGTTTGCGGATTAAGTCTCTCCGTGTTGAATTCTGACTTCTGACCTCTGCTTCCTCACGCGCGGGCGAAATCGATGAAGCCGCGTTCGGGATCAGTCGACAACAAGCGCACGCGCGTCTTTTCGCCAACGCGCAGGCCCTGTTCGCCACGCACAACACGGCCATCGACCGGCGGGTTAATGATGCGCGCGTAAGTTCCCTTCTCTGACTCGCCAGTAACGATTGCATCAAACTGTTGCCCGATTTGATTGCGCAACAACAAGGCGGCCGCAACCTTGCGCATCTTGCGTGTTACCTTGCGCGCCGCGTCCTCGCGCTCGGTACAGCGCTTCGCAATATCTTTTAACTCGTTCCCTTCGTATGGCGGCGGTTGATTCGCAAGCGCTGCTTTTACCAGTCGTTGCGTCACCAGATCCGCGTAACGCCGGTTCGGCGCGGTTGAATGCGTGTAGTCCTCAACCGCCAGACCAAAATGGCCTTCGCCTTCCTCGCCCGGCATCTGCACTTCATACTCACCTGGCCCAAGTGACTTAACTACAGCCAGCGACAGGTCGGGAAAGTGAAGCGGATCCGCGGCCTTGCGTCGTTGCAGAAACTCAGCCAACGCGCGGGAGTCCGGCGTCTCGGGTAGTTTCTCTCCAACCTCAGTCGCGATCTCAACGATGCGCGACCAGTACTTCGGAGTGCGAACTATGCGGCGCAGCGATGGCACACCTCTGTCTTCAAGGAACTTTGCCATAGTCACGTTAGCCGCAATCATGAAATCTGCGATCAGATCGCGCGCCGCGTTCTGCTGCGTGACCTCAAGGTTTACGACACTGCCGCTCTCGTCTACAACGGGCGTTGCCTGGATTGTTCCCAACTCAAGCGCGCCGTGCTCTTTGCGTAATTGCCCGAGATCCTGCGCCGCTTGATGCTGTAACTTTAACTGCGCTTCGAGTCCCGGCACAGAGTTCACAACTTCCGGGACTGCACTTTTGCCGTCGAGCCAGTCGCCAATAACTTCATAGGAAAGCTTAGCGCGGTTCCTCAGTCTTGCCGGATAGATAGCGGAAGTTTTCACCGAGCCATCGGCACCAACTACCATCTCGGTCACGATCGTGCGCCGGTCTTCATTTGCCACCAGCGACGTCAGGTCGGTAGACAATTCTTCAGGCAGCATCGCGAATGTCTTCACGCCGGTGTAGACCGAGGTGCAGTTTTGTTCCGCGTGCTTATCGATGGCCGAACCTTTCGGAACGGAGGCATCGACATCGGCGATACCGATCAGCAGGCGTGTGTCGCCAGCCGGCAGTCGCTCGGCATACTCCACCTGATCCAGATCACGTGACGTCGTATTGTCGATCGAGGACCACAGCAACTCGCGCAGATCACGAACGGTGGCAGCGGCGGTGAGGTCGTGTTGGCCCGCGCTCACCACTCCCACCTGCTCAAGCACTGCAGCGTTGAAGTCAGGTTCAAAGCCGGCGTCGATCATCGTTTGCCGTGCAATGGCCTGGATATCCGTTTGATGTTTGTGCGCAGATTGTTTGCTCATGGATTTTGGGAGTATATCCGAAAAGACATTGTGAAGGCTTGTGGGCTGGCTCAAGAGTAGACCTGCCAGTCCGCCTAAGCGGACGATTGAATGAAGTCCGCGCAACGCGGACTGGGCAATTCTCAACCAGCGCCCGTTACTTGTTTGCGATGCTTTTCGACTACGATAATCCCCCATGAAGATTGAGGTCATCGTCAATGCGAGTTCCGGCACTGGAGAAAACGCCGCGCTCAAGGAGCGTCTGGACGCGCTGTTCGCCCGCGATGGTGTGGTCGCCAACGTCGAGCTGGCGCAAAGTGGCCACAAAATAAGCGAACTTGCTAAACGCGCCGCGCTTGGCGATGCGGACATAGTTGTAGCGGGTGGCGGTGACGGCACCATCAACTCCGTCACGTCACAACTTCTCAAAACTAAAAAGACGCTTGGCGTGTTGCCTTTGGGAACAATGAATCACTTTGCCAAGGACCTGCACATTCCGCTCGAGCTTGAGGCAGCGGTTGACACGATCATTAATGGTCGCGTAGTCGAAGTCGATCTGGGCGAAGTCAATGACCATATCTTCGTTAACAATTCCAGCCTTGGCCTTTATCCAAGCATTATTCGCGAACGGGAGAAGCAGCAGCGTTTGGGCTGGGGCAAGTGGCCTGCTTATGTTTGGGCCGCGATTGCCGTGCTGCGACGATATCCGTTTCTCAACGTTCGCCTGGACGCCGGCGGCAAAGGATTCACCAGCCGCACGCCTTTTGTTTTCATTGGCAACAACGAATACGAAATGGAAACGCTGAATGTCGGCGGGCGCGCCTGTCTCGACGCGGGTGAGCTTAGTCTTTACGTCACGAATCGAACCGGACGGCTTGGTCTCGTGCGACTGGCATGGCGCGCGCTGTTTGGCAGCCTGCGTCAGGACAAAGATTTCCTGGCGATGTGCACGAAAGAAATTTGGATTGAGACCAGGCACAAACGCATGCGCGTCGCGCTGGATGGCGAAGTAACGGTCATGGAGCCGCCACTTCACTATCGCGTTCTGGCGGGCAGACTGCGGGTCATGGCGCCGGCAAATATTAAAACAGCAAGCAAAGACTAATGCGCACGATTGTCCACCTTTCTGATATTCACTTCGGTCGCGTCGATGAAGCGGTCGTTAGGCCGTTGATTGAAACCGTTAATCAGCTTGCGCCTGATGTCGTTGCGGTTTCCGGGGACTTGACGCAACGCGCGCGCTCTCATCAGTTCAAAGCCGCGCGCGCGTTTCTTGATGCGTTGCCTCAGCCACAGATTGTCGTGCCCGGCAATCATGATGTTCCGCTGCACAACGTCTTCGCAAGGTTCGCTCAGCCGTTGCACAAATATCGTCGCTACATCACCAACGACTTAAGACCCTTACACTATGACGATGAGATCGCGATGCTCGGCGTTAACACCGCGCGCTCGTTAACAATCAAGGGCGGGCGAATCAATCAGGAACAGGTTGACTGGATGCGGGACCGGCTCTGTTCATTTGATCCGGAGGTAGTAAAGATCGTCGTTACTCATCATCCGTTTGATATTCCCGAGGGGCACCACGAACGCAACCTGGTGGGCCGCGCGCGCATGGCAATGGAGCGGTTGGCGGACTGCGGCGCCGACGTTTTTCTTGCCGGTCACTTGCACGTCAGCCACACGACGCACAGCGCCAGCCGCTACAAAATCAAGGGACACTCGGCGCTGGTGGTCCAGGCGGGAACGGCAACATCCGATCGCGGACGCGGCGAGGCGAACTCGTTCAATGTCATTCGCGTTGAGCGTCCCAACATTTCTGTCGCCCGATTGGAATGGCTGCCCGAGCGCGGGGCATTTGAGCCCACCGAGATTGAAAACTTTCGCCACACGCCGGATGGTTGGATTCGCGTGCAGGAACCTTAGGAAATTCGGGGCTAGCTTTAACGTAAAAGACACTTGCGGGTGTAGCTGGCGCATTTCATTTGAGGGAAACGTCCGTGACCATTGAACGATCAGCAAAACAGGTTCGCGCCCTGCACCTGGTCGCGGGACTGCTCGTCTTTGCGGTCATGACGCTGACGCTGGGCGAGATTGCCGAAGATGTGCGCGACGGCGAACCGCTGACCCTCACCGATGTCCGTTTCAGCAACTGGCTCCATACGAATGGTTCGGCGCCGTTGACGAAAGTGATGTGGATAATCACTTCGTTGCATGCATCGGTTGTTGTCTGCGGGGCGGCGGTGTTAGTCGGTCTTTATCTTTGGCGGCGACGCCAACGTTTTTGGGTAGTGGCCTTATGGCTCTCGGTTTTTGGCGGCTTGCTGCTGAACAATATCCTCAAGCTGATCTTCCACCGGGCTCGACCTCACTTTAACGATGCCATTCAGTCGTTAACTACTTACAGCTTTCCGAGCGGGCACACGATGATCTCGACAGTCTTCTACGGCGCGCTCGCCGCCTTCGTCATTGCGAACAGCAAGAGTTGGTCGCTAAGAATATTCTCGGTTGCTCTGGCGCTGACGTTGATCATGTTGGTTGCGTTCAGCCGGATTTATCTCGGCGCCCATTATCTCAGCGACGTGCTTGGCGCGACGGCGGAGGGTTTTGCCTGGGTAGCATTGAGTTTGACCGGCCTCTATTACTTCTGGAATCGCAACCAGGCCCGATAACTTGTGAGGCCTGCCACATTTTTTCCACTGATTTATT
>JBDTTW010000271.1:0-3060 GCA_039930405.1 bacterium | reverse complement strand
CCAGTTCAACCTGCAATACAGACTATGTGGAACACAAAGAGGCACCGAGGTTAATCTGATCGGTTCTCAAGCGTGAAATCCGCGGCTAAAATCTTATGACAGCGAATTCCCAGACACGCGAGTTCCGCAGTGGCTACGTCGCGCTTGTCGGCAGACCTAACGCCGGCAAGTCGACGTTGCTGAACGCGCTCATCGGACAAAAAATTGCCGCGGTTTCCGATAAGCCGCAGACAACGCGTTTCCGCATTCAGGGCGTCATCACCGAACCGGAAGGTCAAATTGTTTTAGTCGACACGCCCGGCGTGCACCGTCCCGGTTATGAAATGAACCGGCGCATGATGGCGACGGTTCAGGATGCGTTGCTCGGCGTGGATCTCGTTTGTTTGATACGTGACGCTTCAGTTGCGACGGGCAGCGGTGACAAGTTTGTTCTCGAACTGGTCCAGCGCTCCCAAAAGCCCGCCCTGCTCCTGCTCAACAAGACTGACAAACTTAAAGATAAATCCGCGCTGTTGCCGCTGATCGAATGGTATAGCAACGAGTATCAGTGGGCGGAACTGATTCCCATCTCGGCCTTGCGCGGAAAAGAGATCGATGTCCTGCAAAAGATGATGATCAAACATCTGCCGCCCGGCGAGCCTATGTTTGGCGAAGATGAGTTGACGGACCAATCAGTGCGCACGATGGCTGCGGAGATCGTGCGCGAAAAGATTTTGCAGGCGACCCAGGAAGAGATTCCTTATGTGACGGCGGTCGTGGTGGAGAAGTGGGACGAGGAACGGGAAGACTTCACCCGCATCCATTGCGCGATCTTCGTCGAGCGAACTACACAGAAAAAGATCGTGATCGGCAAAGGCGCCGCGCGCTTGAAAGAAATCGGCATCCAGGCGCGCGCTGATATTGAAAGCCTGATCGGACATCGCTGTCACCTCGAGTTGTTCGTTAAAGTCGAAAAAGACTGGCGCGACAAGCAAAACCTGCTCGACGAGATGGGCATTAATTAGACCACGCTTGTCTCAACTTAGCTGCTACTCCCGGGTGAATATTCCGCCTCGATGGAAATTTCTAATTCTGAACCTATGGCTACCGCAATCCCGGTAAACCGCAGTTGGTACGCGCTCGATGTTATCTTGACTCAGGAAGCGCATGAAGCGGTTGAATATGCGCTGATGGAAGCTGGAGCACTGGGCACGGAAACCAACCAGCGCGCAGACGACCTGTTGACGGTATCGGCTTATTTCGACGCGTCACCTGAACGTGAAGTTGTGCGCAGCATGCTGGCCGAAGCGTTACGAATTTATGAGTTGCCTGGATCTTCAATGCGCGAAATGAACGTTCGCGAAGTCGCCGACCAGGACTGGTTAGGCGAATGGAAGAAGAGCTGGCAGCCGGTCGCCGTTGGTGAACGGTTCATTATTGCGCCGCCCTGGGCCGAAGTTGCGCAGAGCAATCGAATCGTTATTCGGATTGAGCCGGGCATGGCGTTCGGTACGGGCACGCACGAAACAACGCGTTTGTGCTTGGCGGCAATCGAAAAATATTTTGGCGGCGGAAGTTTTCTCGACGTTGGCACCGGCACAGGGATTCTTGCCATTGCGGCGGCTAAACTTTTTCCTGACGCGCGTATCGAAGCTGTCGACACAGACGCGCAGGCCGTTGCCATAGCCGCTGAGAACGCCCGCTTAAACGAGGTGGGAGCTAATATTGATTTTCGGGCCGCTTCGGTTGACGAGACAACGGCGTCCGCGGATTTTGTTTGCGCGAATCTGACAGCAGACGTGATTAGTTCGCTACTGGCGCAGCTCATCGGCGCAACCTGTGGACGGTTGGTCCTTTCCGGAATTCTTGATGTGCAGTTGCAAGATGTGCGCACGCGCCTTCATGAGTTCGGCGTATCCGAGCCGTTGGAAATCATGAGTGACGGCGAATGGGTTGCGCTAATCGTGTAGGACAGACATTCCTGTCTGTCCCGCTGTCATGCAGACCGCGCTTTTTCAAGAATCATGGACAGGCAGGAATGCCTGTCCTACAACAACAATGACGCGTCGCAGATTCTACGCACCGCCAACCGCTTTTGATGACTCGCAAGACTCGGTAACGCTCATTGCCGACGAAGCGCGCCATCTGCGCGAAGTCCTGCGCCTCAAAGCTGGCGACGAGGTGTACGTCTTCAATGGCATAGGAAAAGAATTTCTCAGCCGCATCGAGGAAAGCCGGCGCGATAACGCCCGGCTGCAGGTAATCCGCGAAGTTGACCCAGCACGTCCCGAATCTCAACTGCAACTGACGCTGGCGCTCGCGCTGCTCAAAGGCGAGAAGTTTGATCTGGTTGTGCAGAAAGCAACCGAGCTCGGCGTCACCAGCATAGTGCCGGTCATGACAAAGCACGCTGACATTCGTTTGCGCGACGAAGCCGACGCGACCAAGCGTGTCACTCGCTGGCAGCGAATCGCGCTGGAGGCTGCGAAACAATCGGGACGCGCTGTCGTGCCCACCGTCGCAAGCGTGATCGCTTTCACTTCACTTATTGAAACACAACGCCGAGGCAACAACTGCCTGATGTTTTCCGAACGTGACGGCCAGTCGCTGGTGCTAACCAAAGAGGACCTTGAGACGGGTGCGAATCCTATGACCGCCCTGGTTGGCTCGGAGGGTGGATGGAGCGACGAAGAAATCGCCACCGCGCGCGCCGCAGGTTGGGCCATCGTCACTCTGGGCGGGCGAACGCTGCGCGCCGAGACCGCTGCGATCGCCGTAACCGTGTTGTTGCAGCACATTTTTGGCGATCTTCTTTAGAAAAAGCTGACTCGCGCCGGCTGACTTGCGCACAGGCCGCCAATGCCCGATAATCCGCTTGATGATCGCGTTGATTCATACAAAGATTGGCCCCGTTCTTTTAAGGAGAGCATAAAGAGTGAAAGCGGAATTGCAGCAATTAGTCGCTCTACAAAAACTGGATACAAGCATAAGAAGACTACAAGAAGAACTGGAAGCGATACCCAAAAGGCGCGCTGAGATCGAAGCAGAATTCGATCAGCGCGCCTTTGAAATTCGGGCGCT
>JBDTTW010000270.1:0-6960 GCA_039930405.1 bacterium | reverse complement strand
CAAGCAAAGGCAACGTCGCCTGCGTCAGCGCCAATAAGAGCGCGAGGATTAATGCGAATTGGCCGATTTCAGGAATCATGATTAATTTGGACTGCGCCGGCTCGACGGCGCTTTTCAACCTAGCATTGCGATCTCGTCAGAAAAACACTGGCCGCTTGCGCATCACAAAAGCGGCGGCAAGCCGCCGCACTCCAAAGTTAGGGACCAACAACGGTCTTTGCTGCCTCTTTTTCATGCTTGGCCGCGTCGATCGCCTGGCCAGCCTGCGGCGGCATGTAGTTCTCGTCATGCTTGGCCAGCACCTGATCGGCGTAGAAGATGCCATCGGTTCCGATATGTCCCTGCGCCACGCACCCGCGTCCTTCTTTGAACAGGTCGGGAAGAATTCCTTTGTAAACAACGGGGATGCTTTTGGCGGTGTCGGTGACAACGAACCGCGTTGTCAGTCCATCGTTATCGCGATTGAGCGATCCCTTTTCTACCAAGCCCCCGACGCGAAAAGTTCGGCCCACCGGCGCTTCTTTCGCCACGACCTGCGAAGGGCTGAAAAAGAAAACAAGGTTTTGCTGGAAGGCGCTAAGCGCCAACGCGGCTGCGATGCCCAGTCCGCACAGACCGAGCACGATAAATGCGATTCGTTTATGACGCCGTTTCATTACCATATCAATAAAACCTTATCTGCGATTTTGCTCGCGCAAAGTTTTTCTGCGCCTTAGCAGTTGCAAGACTTCAGCTCCCAGCAGTATTAGGGTCGCAATATACGAGCCCCAAACATAAAACCCGTAACCGCCCATGTAGAAGAATTGTGACATAACTAAACCGCAATCGCGGCAACCCGCGCTACGTTTTGCTCTCGCTCCAAAATTATGTGTCGCACGCGAACGAGCACGACCGCGATGGAGTAGAGCCAGCAAGCCGCCAGCATGATCAGCATCGCAGCCAGCATCGGCGGCGCGATGGTTGGCTTGTTCAATATCCTGATGGTCGCACCCTGATGCAGGGTGTTCCACCATTGCACTGAAAAGTAAATTATTGGCACGTTGATTACGCCCACCACCGCCAGCACAGCCCCGGCGCGATCGGCGCGGCGTGGTTCATCAATGGCCGATTGCAACGAAATAAATCCAATGTACAGAAACAAGAGTATCAGCGTTGAGGTCATGCGCGCGTCCCAGACCCACCAGGTGCCCCAGGTCGGCTTGCCCCAAAGTGAACCGGTGACGAGCGATATCAACGTGAACAGCGCGCCAGTGATCGAAATTGACGACGCCATCATCGATGCCAGCCGCGCATTAAACGCCCAGCCAATACCGGCATAGAAAGCCATCAGCACGTAAAGCAACATTCCCATCCAGGCCGCCGGGACATGAATAAACATTATGCGGTAAGCGTCGCCTTGCTGGAAATCAGTGGGCGCGATGAAGAAGCCAACATACAAACCCGCAACGAAAAGTAGTGCCGCGGGGATGGCGAACCAGGGAACCATTTTGCCGGCAAGCGGATAAAAGGCTGCGGGCGATGCGTATTTGTATAAGTTCATTTCATTCGCTGTTCTTAGGATTTTGGTCTTTGTACTTTGATCTTCGTACTTTGTTCTTTGTACTTTGTTCTTTGAACTTCATTCTAACGATATCCGCAGCGCCGCCGAAGTTGCCCAGGGAGAGAAAACAAGTGCCAGCAGGAAGAACGCCGCCAGCAGGTAAAGATTGGCCTGGACGGTTCCACCTGTAATACTTGCGTCTACCGCGCCCGCGCCAAAAATCAATACCGGCACATACAACGGTAATATCAAAACCGCTATCAATACGCCACCGCCGCGCAACCCCAGGGTTAGTGCGGCGCCGATCGCCCCAATCAAACTCAAAATCGGCGTGCCGATCAAAAGGGAAATGAACAGGATCCAAAGCGTGCGCGGCTCGAGATCAAACTGCACTCCCAACAGCGGCGCGACCAGCGCCAACGGAACTTCGGATACCAGCCATTGCGCCAGTACCTTACCGAGCACCACGAGCACCAATGGTTGTGGCGTCAGCAACATCTGTTCCAGCGTGCCGTCGTGGTAATCGTTTTCAAAAACTCTGCTTAGCGAGAGCATTGAAGCCAGCAAAGCCGCCACCCAAACAACACCCGGCGCAATCGATCGAAGCAACTGGGATTCCGGTCCGATGCCCAACGGAAACAAGCTGACTACGATGATAAAGAAAAAGAGCGTCGACAAAACATCTGCTCGACGTCGCCACGCCAAAGTTAGATCGCGCCAGACGATCCAACGAAACATCGTCAACATGGAGGGCGCGCTCACAGCGTAAGTTGCAGCCGCTCAAACGAGCCTGCGGCAAGATTCAATTCCTGGTGAGTGGCGACGACGGCCATGCCTCCGCTTTGCAAATGCGCTTCGATTACCGACGTAATCAAAGTCACTGCTGCTCGATCGAGTGAAGTAAGTACCTCATCCAGCAACCACAAACGGGTCGAGGACGACAGCAAACGCGCTAATGCCAGGCGCCGTCGTTGGCCTTCAGACAATAAGCGTGCCGGGAGATTTTCGCGACCGGCCAGGCCCATTTCCCCCAACTGCCCAACCGCTGCTTCTTTCGTCAATGGCACACCCGCGAGGCCGTTAGTGATGCGGTGGTTTTCGAGCGCCGTCAGTTCTTCCTTAACCGCGCCGCGATGGCCAATGTAGGTGACCGCTGTGAAATAATCCTCACCCAGCGAGCGAATGTTCGCACCTTGCCAACGGACTTCGCCGCGCGCGGGAGCGAGCAAACCGCACAGGATGCGAAGCAGACTGGTTTTTCCGCTGCCGTTGGCACCCTGAACTTGCAGAAATGTTCCCGGTTTTAACGACAGGTTAATGTCACCAAAGAGTTTGCGATCGCCGCGCACGCAGTCGAGGCTTGTGACTTCCAACATGCTTTGGTGGATTTCCTTCAAGTGTGTCGGCGAATTAAACGAATTCCAGCGGATCATAACCGAGCCGCGACGACATTGTCATGTTTGGCGAGTTGAGAGTACCTCGGTTTGAGTTAAGAGAGTTGAGATTGGTCAGTTGTACTAAGCTGGTCTGCGGGAACGCGGTGCTAATGAAATCGCTCCGCGTTCCCCGGTGAGGCCGCTCAACTCCCGGGTTGCCCACCTGCATCTTTTCAGTTAAAACCTTTCCTGGTTATCAAATAGCAAGACTTCCCAAAGCAGCGATCTGCAATGACATCCAAGCTGAATTCCCTGGAGCGTGACGCTCGCGTCATGCGGCTTTACGAGCAACTGCTGGAAATTGAACAGCGGCTGATTCCCACCGGTCTGCACATTTTTGGTCGCGCGTCTGAGCTACAGGAGAAGGCGGATCTGCTGCGCATGGTCGCATCATTTGATCGGCCGGAACATGGCACGCGCGCTTTGCCAAAACTTGTCGCTGAGGCCCTCCGAATCGAAAACTACGAAGCGCTGCTTCATGACTCGTCTCCTTCAGAAACAAAAGAAGTCATTGATGGACTAGTCAGTCAGGCCGTGCAGAAGTTTTGCGAAGCCGGTGCCGAATCAGCAGCCGATTGGTTGAATACGCACGCGGATGTAGGACGCGAAAAATCGCTTCCGACATTTTCGCTGCTGACAAAAGTCGCAGCGCAACTCGATTCCAATACCGAACTCGATTCATTGCTAAGCGCCTTGCGTGGCGAGTACATCGAGCCTGGTCCGGGCGCGGACATCGTGCAGAATCCGATGGTTCTGCCGACCGGTCGGAACACGCACGCGGTTAATCCTTATTCAGTGCCGTCGCAACTGGCGTTTGCGCGCGCGCAACAGACTGCCGCCGCCTTGCTGCAGCGCTGTTTGGAAGAGCAGGGCCACTACCCGCGCGCGCTGGCGTTGGTGCTGTGGGGCCTGGACAACATTAAGACGCAAGGCGACGGCGTGGCACAGGCACTTTGGCTGTTGGGTGTGCGGCCGGTTCGCGATGCGCTTAATCGCGCTACCGAAATCGAAATTATTTCTTTGGAAGAACTGCAGCGCCCGCGCATTGACGTGGTTATGACCGTGTCGGGAATCTTTCGCGATCTGTTTGCGCCGACCATGGCGCTGCTCGATAAAGCAGTGCGCCGCGTCGCGACGCTCGACGAGCCGTTTGAAATGAACTACGTGCGGCGTAACGTTCAGGAAAAACTGGCAGCGGAGGACTGCGATTTTGATGATGCGGTGACTCGGGTGTTTTCAAATGCGCCTGGTAACTACGGCTCTAACGTGAATTTCATGGTGATGGATTCGCAGTGGGAAAGCGAGGAGACGCTTGGCGATTTGTTTGTTACGCGCAAATGCTTTGCGTACACGCGCGACTCGCGAGGACGAAGCGTTGCGGGCCGCGAAGCGCAGCACTTGATGAACGATGCGCTCTCGCGAGTGGAAGCGACCTATCAAAACATCGACTCATTCGAAATCGGGATTACCGACGTCGATCATTACTTCGAATATCTCGGCGGAGTTTCCAAAGCAGTTGAAACAAGAAGCAAATCTCGGCCCGCAATCTATCTGTCTGATTCACTCTCGCCACAAGTCAAAGTTCGCACCTTGCAGGAGACGGTCCGGCTCGAGACGCGCGCGAAGACGCTCAATCCGAAGTGGTACGAAGGGATGCTGAAACACGGCTTTCGCGGCGTCGCTGAAATCGAAAACCATGTGGCGAATACGTTTGGCTGGAGCGCGACGGCGGATGCTGTCGATCCCTGGATTTACACGGAAATCTCCAAGACGTTCCTGTTGGATCCGATCATGTTCCAACGATTACTCGACCTAAATCCGCATTCGCTGCGTTCCCTGATGAAGCGTTTGCTTGAAGCGCACGAGCGGGGCTATTGGAATCCCGACGAGGACATCCTCGAAACGTTGCGTGCACGTTTGGACAACCTGGAACCCGAGCGCGAACAAATAGCATGAAGGTCACGGTGCTTTATGTTGGATCGAGTTTGCTCGCGCCGCTCCGAGCTGCGGAGCGGGAAATCAACCGTGCGTACAAGCTCGATCTGGAGATCGCCGCGCATAACTTTGGCGCGCCGCTGGACGCAGACATCTGGGAGGAGGTCGATAACGATCTGGCAACCGCAGATGTTGTTTTTGTCATTCATGTGATGGACGGCGAAAACGCTGCACGCCTTTTGACTTCACTCGAAAACTCCAAGACGCGGCACGCTGCGGTGATTGTGATCAACTGCATGCCCGAGCTAATGCGCCGAACGCGCATGGGTAAACTGGATATCTCAAGGTTGTCCGGCTCGTTCGCTCAGAAAGGAGAGGCGCGCGGGAGCAAATCAGGACGCGCGCTGCGTTTGATTGGCACTGCCAGCTCGTGGATTGGCCGACAGACTCGCGCGCATTCAGGTGCCAGGGTAACGAACGGCGCAAACGGTGCGAAAAACGGCAACGGTTCGAAGCACGGTCACGGCCAGTATCTAAAGTTAGTTGATCGCTTGCCGGGAATTCTGAGGTTCGTGCCGGGCGTGGGCGCGATGCGCGACGTCAAGAATTATCTCAACATCTTCTGTTACTTCCTGCAGCCCACACCGGCAAATATTCGCGCGATGATTCTGAGTGCGCTGCAGGAATATGTGCCGGACGCGCGGCTGGCTCAGGCGGAAATCAAAATTCCAGCGCCGGAGCATTTGCCTTCAGTCGCGATCTACCATCCGGAGGCGCCCAAGCTGTTTGAGACTTTTGCAGCTTACCAAAACTGGTACTTAACAAAAGGTCCAAAGTCCAAAGTCCAAAGTCCAAAGTCTACGGAATCGGTTCTCGAGCCTGCCTCTACGATTGGTTTGTTATTAATGCGGCCACAAGTGGTCAGCAAAACAACGAAACACTATGACGCCTTGATTCGGGCGATCGAAGCAGAAGGTTTAAGTGTCATTCCGGCGCTTTCCACGTTGATGGACAACCGTGAGGCGGTCGGGAAATTCTTCATCGAAACGAAGGAGACAACTGACAACGGACAACTAACTACCGACAAACCCCGCGTCAGCCAAATCGTTTCTTTAACCGGTTTCAGTTTTGTCGGCGGACCGGCAATGAACGACAGCGAAGCTGCCGCTTCTTTTCTAGCTGGTTTGAATCGTCCTTATCGCTCGGCAGTCAGTTTGGATATGCAGACAATTGACTCGTGGCGCTCATCGCAAACGGGACTCAATCCGGTCCAGGCCGGCATGCAGATCGCTATTCCGGAGATCGACGGCGCGACCGAACCGTTTATTTATGGCGGACTGCCGGAACGGGGCGTCGAGCCGGTCGCGCTCGAAGATCGTTGCCGGCGTTATGCGCGGCGGCTCAAGCGCTGGAATCGTTTGCAGTCAGCACCACGCAACGAATTGAATCTGGCGCTGGTGCTTTTTTGTTTTCCGCCAAACAAGGGAAACATCGGCACGGCCGCTGACCTGGATGTCTTTCCGAGTGTCTGGCAATCCTTGTTGAAACTAAAACAGGACGGCTACGACGTTGAATTACCTGAGTCGGCAGATGCGTTGCGCGAGCTGGTAATCAACGGCAACGCCGCTCAGTTTAGTTCGACTGCGAACGTCGCGTATCGCATGACCGCGGCAGAGTATCGTCGTCATTGTCCGTATGTGGCTGAGATTGAAAGCGAATGGGGCGCTGCGCCCGGAAACATCAATTCGTTTGGCGGCGAATTATTGATTCAGGGAATTCAGTTACGCAAGGTCTTCATCGGCGTGCAACCAACGTTTGGTTTTGAAGGCGATCCGATGCGGCTGATGATGGCGCGCAGCGGGGCGCCGCATCACGGGTTCATGGCCTTCTACACTTATCTCTCAAAAATTCTGAATGCTGATGCGGTGGTCCATGTCGGCACGCACGGCGCGCTGGAATTCATGCCCGGCAAACAAGTGGGACTTTCCGGCGAGTGCTGGTCTGACAGGTTGATTGACGAGCTGCCGAATGTTTACCTCTACAGTGTTA